>JAEZSJ010000045.1 GCA_023443985.1 Verrucomicrobiota bacterium
CCTCCTGGATGACGAGGGCGCCGGAGGCGTCCCGGGTCTCCCAGATGTTCTCGCCGTCGCGTTTGCCCCCTTGGGACACGATGTAGTTGCCTTTCGAATCCAGAACGTACACGTAGCCGGTGGTCCCGACCTTCGTGGCGATGATCTGGTCGCGCAGGCCGGACATGCTCTGCTCCTTGATGCCGACGAAGACCATGCCCAGGAGCGTGCCGTCGCGGGTGGTGAGCGGGGCGTAGGTGGTGATGTACCAGGCGTCGACGACGAAGGCGCGGCCCACGTAGTTGCGCCCCTGGAGCACCGCGTCGATCACGGGGTTGGGCCGGCCCTCGGCGTCGCGCGCGGGGATGTAGGTGCCGATCGCGCGTTGGCCGCCGCTCTGGACGCTGGTGGCGACGCGGAGCATGTCGCCGGCGTCGTTCATGCGCTGGAAGATCGTGAAGGCGCAGCCCGCCTGCTCCGCGATCTCGTCGACATACGGGGTGGCGGTGGCGGGGTCGGTGTTCTGCCCGAGCCAGCGGCCGCCGAGTCCGAGCTTCGGCAGCGTGACGGCGGTGGCGCGTTTGGTGAACTGGTCGGTGGCGGCCCACTCCACGGTCTCGGGCGAGAGGGCGGGCTCGCCGGCGCGCGCGAGCGTGCCCTGGGCGCTGCGCAGCGCGAACTGCAGCATCGCGTCGAGCGCCTTCTGTTGGGCGACGCACATCGCGTAGATCCCGCGGGTGACATGGTCGAGGTCCGTGTCGGCCAGGACGCGGCTCTCCTCGACCGCGATCTCCGTCATGCGGTTGTTCTGGCGGTAGACGAGGACGGCGATGACCACCAGCGGGAGGGCCGAGAGCGCGATGCCGGCGGAGAGCATCCGCGAGCGGAGGGAGAGGCGCGAGCGGGTTGTCATGGCGGACCTCAGCTTGCTTCGGTGATGGCGAAGATGGAATCGAGCTTCATCTCCCGGAAGAGGTGGTAGATGGGCGCGGGCACCTGCACGAGCGCCAGCACGGCGCCGTGGATGGCGAGGTCCTTGTAGAAGACGAGCAGTTTGCCGATGCCGGCGCTGCCGATGTGGGTGACGCGGGCGAAGTTGAGCTCCACCCGCTGGGGGGCGTTGAGCGCGACATCCCGGAGGTGGCGCTTGAGTTCCTCGGCGGCGAGCTCGTCGATCTCCCCCTGCAGGGTGAGTCGCACCAGATGACTATCGCGATGGATGCTTATGTTCATGACGGGGATGGCGGGAGGGGTTCACGTGGGGGGTATTCCAAAGATCGAGACGCGGGAAGGGGCTGCGGCCCGCGGCCGGGCAGAAGGTCCTCTCGTCGCCGAAATAGAGGGTGAGGTGGCGGCCGCGGTCGGACCAGCAGGCCTCGTCGGCGAAGCGGCGGATCAGGAAGAGCCCGCGGCCGGAGGGCTTGGTGCGGTTCTCGTGGGCGGTGGGGTCGTCGACCGCGTCGGGGGTGAAGCCGTCGCCCTGGTCGATGATCTCGAGGCAGGCGTCGTTGCCGTAGCGGCGGCGGACGACGATCTCCTTGGCGGGGTCCTCGCGGTTGCCGTGGCGCCAGGCGTTGTAGAGGGCCTCCTCGAGCACGGTGTTCAGGCGCATCGGCGAGGCGGAGACGCGGTGGCGCTCCCACTCGGCCGCGATCTTGGCGGCCAGCTCGGCGCGCGCGGTGTGGAGCTCGGCGAGCGAGGCGGGGCGGAAACGGTCCTCGAAGAGGGGGCCGGGACGCTCGATCTCGACGACGAGCAGCGCCACATCGTCGGGCAGGACGTGGGCGGAGGCGGCCTCGTGGCACGGGCGGCCGGCGACGATCTGGAAGAGCGCCTGCGCGAGCGGCACGGCGCGCAGATCGGGCTGGCAGGCGAGCAGGCGGCGCGCGGCGGCGGCGAGGTCGGCGGAGGAGAGGACGGAGCGGCCCCGGGGGATCGGCGTCTCGAGCAGACCGTCGGTATAGAGGATGAGCCGGTCGCCGGGCTGGAGCTGGAGCGTGGCGGAGGTGAAGCGGTGGTGCTCGAGCATGCCGACAGGAAGGTTGGTGCCGGGACCGGCGAGTTCGGGCACGAGCGCGACCTCGGTGCCGCGCACGAGCAGGAACGGCGGGTGGCCGGCGACCACGTAGCTCATCTCCAGCGTGGCGTGGTCGATCTCCAGGTTGACCGCGGTGAAGAAGTCGCCGTCCTGAAAAAGGTGCGACCGACAGATCTCGCGGTTGAGGCGCGTGACGACCTCGGAGAGCGGCGGGTGGGCGCCGGGGGAGCCGAGCAGGGCGTTGTGGATGAGGTCGGTGATGATGCTGCGGAGGATGCAGCCCACCTCGTGGCCGGACTGGTCCTTCAGGCTGACGAGGGTGCGCGGTGCGGCGGGGTGCTGGAGGTGGCGCACGAAGAAGTGGTCGCCGCCGTCGAGGTGGCGCGGGATCGACTGGGCGGCGGTGAAGAGGAAATGGCCGTCGCGCAGCGGGGTGTTGCGCGGCTGGGCGGCGTTGATGAGCAGGAGCACCTGGTGGGCGAGGCCCACGTTCATCTCCTGTTTCTCGAGCATCTGGCGCAGGGAGGTGTTGCTCGCGGCGAGCTCCGCGGTGCGCTGGACGACACGGTCCTCGAGGTCCGCCTGCGCGCGGCGGAGCGTGTCCTCGACCTGCTTGCGGCGGGTTTCGTCGATGAGCACGCCGGCCACGCCGAGGGGCCGGCCATTTTGGAGGATGAGGTGCGAGTAGGTGGCGCCGAGGAAGGTGGTGCCGTCGCGGCGGAGGAATCGGTACTCCTCGCCGGTGAGGCGGTGGCCGGAGAGCAGGCGCGCCCAGTTGGCGCGGAGGCGCTCGCGGTCGTCGGGGTGCACGAGCGCGAAGAGGCTCACGCCGGCGGGGGCGTCGCGCGGGCCGAACCGGGCGGCGCGCACGCCCTCCCGGTTGAGCAGCACGATGTCCCCGTGCAGGTCGAGCTCGTAGACGACCTGGGGCAGGGAGTCGATCATGAGCCGGTACTTCTGGATGTTCGCGTCCAGGGCCTGCTGCGTGCGCTCGCGTTCCGCGATCTCGGTGCGCAGCCGGTCGTTGGCGGTGGCGAGCTCGGCGGTGCGCTCGCGCACGCGGTCCTCGAGCGAGGCCTGGGCGCGTTGGAGCGCCTCGACCGACTGCTTCGCGGCGGTGATGTCGGTGAGCATGCCGACCAGGGCGGGCTTGCGGTCGGAGGGGGCGACAGGGTAGCCGCGGTCGCGAAACCACCGGTACGAGCCGTCGCGGTGGCGCAGGCGGTACTCGTGGTCGAAGGCCGCGCGGGCGCGCACGCTGCGGCGGAGCTCGACGGCCACGTGGTGGCGGTCGTCGCGGTGGATGAGCCGGAACCAGCGCAGGGTGTTGCACCCCTGCTCGGCCAGGGCGTGCCCGAGGGCCGGATCGACACCCTCGCTCCAGAGGATGGCGCCGGTGGCCAGGTCGTGCTCGTAGGTGATCTGCCCCGACGCGGCGGCGATGATCTCGAAACGGGTCTTCCACGCGGAGATCTCGTCCTCGGCACGGCGGCGCTCGGTGATGTCGCGCAGGGTCTCGATCGCCCCCACCGCCCGGCCGGCGGCGTCGCGCAGCTGCCGGGCGCTGACCGAAAGGTGGGCGCCGCGCCCGCCCCGGAGGTGCGACACGGCCGTCTCGGCGGAGACGGTGTCGCCCGCGACGGAGAGCTTGAGGTAGAGCTCGGCGGGAAGGGGCCGGCGGTTCAGGGCGAAGTCGACGAGGGTCGGCCGGCGGGCGCCGTAGAATGGGAGTGAATACGCATGGTCGCCGCGGCCGAGCATCGCCGCCTTGGGGACGCCGGTGAGCTCCTCCATCGCCCGGTTCCAGCTGGTGACCACGCCGGCGGCGTCGATGGCGAAGGTGGCGTCGGGGAGAAACTCGATCAGGTCGTGGAGGCGGTCGTTGGCGGCCTGCAGTGCGGCCTCGGCCTCGCGCCGGGCCTGGGCTTCGAGCACCAGCGAGACACAGCCGCCGATCGCCGCGGCGAACGACTGCTCCGCGGCATCCCAGGCGCGGGCGGCGCCGATGTGCTCATGGCAGACCACGCCGACGACGCGGCCCGCGGAGCGGACCGGGACGGCGAGCATGGCGCCGATCCCGAGCGGCTCGAGATGCGTGGTGGCGAAGCTGCAGGTGGCCGGATCGCGCAGCACATCGGCCGCGACGATCATCTCCCAGCGTTCGAGGGCGGCGAAGTAGTCCGGGTGGTCCTTGGTCGCCAAGCGAGGGCCCGGCGCATGCCGCCCGGAGGCGCGGTCGAAGAGGTCGGCGCAGTCGAGCCACGTGCCGGAAGGCTCGAAGAACCAGACGCTTACGCGCGCGACATCGAGAGTCTGGGCGGCGGTGGCGGTGATGATCTGGAGCGCCGTCTCGCGGTCGGAGCGGTAGAGCTGGGCGTTGCGGGCGAGTTCGGCGAGGGTGCGGTTGAAGCTGAGGGAACGCAGCTCCCGCAGCTCGAGCACCTCCGCGCACTCCGGTCCGGCGCGGGGCCGGGTGGCGCCCGCAGGCTGGTGGACATGCGTCTCCCGATCCGGCATAGCGGCTTCCCTCATCGGTCGGGGGCGCGGCGGATTGAGGAACAGATTTCTCCTTCAAAACCGGCGGCGCGTCGTTACGGTGCCGACACCCCCACCCCTGCGCCATGAACGTGGAGACCCGACTTTTCGCCTACGGCACGCTGAAACGAGGCTCCCCGATGCACGCGCAACTGTGCCGGGGGGTGCGGACGGTCGAGCGGGCGCAGCTCTGGGGCCGGTTGTACGAACTGGCCTCGGGCTGCCCGGCCTTGGTCGTGCCCGAGACGGCGCGCCTGGCGGAGGCGAGCCTCGAGGCCGCCGAGGACCACGCGCGGTTGGAGGCGGCCCTGCACGCGCCGGTGCCGGCGTTTTCGCGCGAGGGGTGGCGCCCGGTGCTCGGGCAACTGATCACCTTGGCCGACTACCGCGTGGCCTGGCCGCCGCTCGATGCGTGGGAGGACGCTTCGCCGGACCGCCCGCTGTTGTTCCGCCGCACGTTGGTGCGGGTGGAGCGGGAGCCTGGGTTGCCGATCACCGCCTGGGCCTATGTCGTGATTCGCCTGCCGGAGGGTTCGCGCGAGCTGGCGAACGGCGAATGGCCGGTGCCCGCGGCGTCCCTGGCCGGCGAATGACCGACGGACGCCACCGCACTTGTCCTTCCGCTCGCCAAGGCGCGGGCGAGCCCTAGGCTGCCGGCCATGTTCTATCTCGCCATCAATCGCGTGCAGAGCGGCCCGTTCGCGGAAAACGAGGTGCGGCAGCGGGCCGCGCGCGGCGAGTTCGGGCCCACGGATCTCTGCTGGTGCGAAGGTTGGCCGCAATGGCGCCGGATCTCCGAGGTGTTTCCTCCGGCGGCGGTGGAGCCACCCCGACTTTCGGATACGCCGCCGGTGCTGCCCGGTGCCGCGGCCGCGGTGCCGCCCGTGCGGGCGGCGGCCGGACCGGCGACGAGCGGGACCGCGGTGATGAGCCTCGTGTGCGGTCTCGGTGTGATCGTGTTGTTCCCGTTCTTCTTCCTGCTGGCGCCTGCGGCGGTGATCTGCGGGCATGTGGCGAAGGCGCGGATCAAGCGCTCGGGCGGCCGGCTCGCCGGCGGAGGCCTCGCCACGGCCGGGCTGCTGTGCGGCTACATCGGCGGCAGCGTGCTCCTCGCGCTGACCGGGACGATTTCGTTCTTCATCGTGCGCGAAGTGCGGCACAACACCGAGGAGGTGGCGGTGCGCACCCAGCTCGAGCAGTTCTGGACGGCCGCCGACTCGCACCTGCGCACGACCGAAGTGCCGGAGGTGGCGTATGCGGAGCTCGTCGGCGAGGGCAAGGCGCTCTCCGCCGCGGAGTTCGCCCCTGTCGCGGGGGAGGATTACCGGAACCTGGTCGTGAAGCGCGGCGACGACTGGCTTTCCATCACCCTGGGCGACGGCCGCACCGTGAGCTACTACGCGAGCGGCTCCGCGGCGGGGGAGACGGTTTCCGCTTCGTCCGAGTATGAGGAGGAGGTCGAAGCGGAGGACGAGGCGGGTGCCGGTCGGCCGGCGGAGGCGGAAGCTGAGTCCTCCGCGTCCGCCGAGGACCCGGAGCTTGTGCCCCAGGCGGTCGAGCCGGCGCCGGGCGCCTCCTGAGTCCCCTCGATCAGCCGCCGTGGGGGGCGAGCAATGTGCAGGGCCACCACGGCAGGTTGCGGAGCACGGCGTAGACGACGAGGACCGTCAGCGCCACGGCGGCACTGTGGCGGGGCAGGCGGACGGGGGCGGGATCGCCGCGCAGTGTCTTGACCGCGCGGACTGCGCCCCACGCGGCGAACAAGGGCAGCGCGAGCACGACGAGCGGATTGAACTGCCAGGCGTTCCGGAGTTCGCCGTGCGCGAGCGCATGGAGCGTCCGGGCGGAGCCGCAGCCCGGGCAGTGGAGGCCGGTGGCGCCGTGGAAAAGACAGGGCGGCAGCCAGCGCGGAGGAACCGGCCCGGCGAAGCGGAGC
>JAEZSJ010000417.1 GCA_023443985.1 Verrucomicrobiota bacterium
TCAGCGTGGAGAACTCGCCGCTGTTGCGCGGGGCGATCGGACAGGACGTGATCACGGCCAGCGGCAAGACGCTGCTCGGCGCCGACGACAAGTCCGGCGTGGCGATCGTGATGGCGACGGCGCGGCATCTTCTGCGGTATCCGGAGCTCAAACACGGGAGGATCCGGCTGTGCTTCAATCCCGACGAGGAGATCGGCCGTGGAGTGGACCAGCTCGAGCTGGAGCGCGTAGGTGCGGTGGCGGCGTACACGCTCGATGGCGAGTCGCCCGGCGAGATCGACTGGGAGACGTTTTCAGCCGACGCCGCGACGGTGACGATCCGCGGCGTGGCGAGCCATCCGGGCTGGGCAAAGGGCATCATGGTGAACGCGCTGCGGGTGGCGGGGCGCTTCGTGGCGTCGCTGCCGATGGAGTGCTCGCCCGAGCGTACGGCGGACCGCGAGGGTTTCGTGCATCCGACGGAAATTTCCGGCAACAGCGAGCGCGCGACGGTGCGGCTGATCTTGCGCGACTTCGAACTCGACGGACTCGCGGCGAAACGCGCCGTGGTCGAGCGCGCGGCGGCGGAGCTGCGCGCGGCCGAGCCGCGAGCGCAGGTCGAGGTCGCATTCGTCGAGCAGTACCGAAATATGCGTTACTGGCTGGAGAAAGACATGCGCTCGGTGGAGCTTGCGCAGGCCGCGGTGCGGGCGTGCGGGCTGGAGCCGAAGCTGCGCTCGGTGCGCGGTGGCACCGACGGCTCGAAGCTCACCGCACGCGGGCTGCTCACGCCGAATATCTTCACGGGGATGCATGAGGTGCACAGCCAGCGCGAGTGGGTGACGCTGCAGGATATGGCCCAGAGCGCCGAGGTGCTCTTGAAGATTGCGGAGCTGTGGGCGAGTGGCGGTGGACGGTAGACGGTATCCGGTAGACGGTATCCGGTTGTCGGTAGCCGGTGGACGGTGGGGCGGAAACGAGGTGCGTCCGCTACGCGGAGGGCGGATCGCTGCTCTTGCGAGCAGCGCCACAGGCGGACTCGGATGGCGGGCTCAAAGCCCGCCCCACCCTCGGAGGCGCGACGCGTCTGCTGCGGAGCGGCGAAACGCTCACGCGTTCCGCTACGGGGAAATTGCCGACCTCGGAGGGCTGAATCGCTGCGCGATCCAGCTACACGGAGAAAGAAAAGGCGCGGCCGTTGCGGGCCGCGCCTTGGGTATGGCGAAACGATTTCGCGGAAGGCGCGATCAGGCGCCGAGGGTGACCTCGACCTTCACTTCCTTGCGGCCGTCGGTCGGCAGCGGGATGAGGTTGCCGGCGACCTTCTGGCCGTCGACGACGAGGCTCTTCACGCCGTTGGACTTCGCCTTCGGGTTCTTCACCACGATGGTGTAGGTGACACCGCGATACTTGCGCTGGACGGAGTAGCCCTTCCACTTCTTCGGCACGCAGGGATCGATGCGCAGGCCGTTGAAGTCGGGCTTCACGCCGAGGATGGACTGCGAGGCGACGACGAACGACCAGGCGCCGGTGCCGGTGAGCCAGGAGTTCTTGCCTTCACCGGGGGTGGGCGAGAACTGCGAGGCCGTCATCTGCGCGTAGACGTAGGGCTCGGAGCGGTAGTTGTCGTGGTCGGCCTTGGCGGAGGGGCAGATCGAGAGGTAGTACTCGAGGGCCTTCTCGCCTTCGCCGAACATGGACCAGCCGATGTGGATCCAGGTGTTGTTGTGCGAGAAGACGCCGGCGTTCTCCTTGTAGCCCGGGGGATAGGAGGAGACTTCGCCGAGTTCGAGGTGGTACTCCGAATACGGCGGGTACTGGAGGGCGCAGCCGTAGCGGGCGTCGTAGAGGTACTTGTCGACGGCCTGCAGGGCCTTCTTGGCGCGGCCGTTGGTCTGGCCGGCGCCGCCGAGCACGCACCACGCCTGGCTCTCGATGTAGATCTTGCCTTCCTTGCAGCTCTTGGAGCCGACGGGGTTGCTGGCGGCGTCGAACGCGCGGGTGTACCAGGAACCGTCCCAGGCCTGCTCCTCGACGGTCTTGAGCATGTCGTCGTAGTAGCCCTGGACGCGGGCGGCGTCGGCGGACTGGCCCATGAACTGGTAGAGGCCGACGAGGTCGCGGGTGGCGTAGAGGAAGAGGCCGGCGATCATGACGGACTCGGCCTTGGAGCCGGCGATGTCGCCGACGCACTGGAAGGACTCGTTGGGCTCCTTGGAGAAGCAGTTGAGGTTGAGGCAGTCGTTCCAGTCGGCGTGGCCGATCAACGGCAGGCCGTGGGGCCCGCGGTTGTTGAGCGTGTAGCGGATGGACGTCTCGATGTGGTGGAGGAGGTTGTCCTTCGAGCCCTTCTTGTCGGCGTAGCCGCAGGGCTCCTGGAGGATCGAGGTGTCGCCGGTCTCGCGGATGTAGGCGCAGGTCGAGAGGATGAGCCAGAGCGGGTCGTCGTTGAAGCCGCCGCCGATGTCGGCGTTGCCCTTCTTGGTGAGCGGCTGGTACTGGTGGAAGCAGGTGCCGTCGG
>JAEZSJ010000009.1 GCA_023443985.1 Verrucomicrobiota bacterium
GGCCGGTCCGGCTCGTCGCGTCCGGCTCGTCCTCCTCCGTCCCGGCGACACCCGTTGTCTCCTGCCGGCGGATGCAACCGTGATGCCTCGTCCCTTTCACTAGGGTGAACTACCGACCCGGGCTGAGGAGACGAACCGGCCGCACCCGGCGTATCCGGAGAATATGTTCCGCCGCGTCAGTGATCCCCGAGTGCTCGATCCCCCACGTAGGCGCTCCCCAATCGTAACGAAGAAATCGAAGCAGCCATGACATCCTCCTCCAGCGTCACCGCCTCCCTCGTCGGGAAACCCGTCCGGGCCGCCCGCCTCAGTCCCGCCCTCCTCACCTCCTACCTCGGCGAAATGCCGGTGGCTCCGGCCGTCCTTCCCCGGCTGCAGTCCCTCCTCCTCAGCGAAAGCTTCGAGACCGGCGAGGTGCTCGAGCTCGTCCGTATCGACCCGGCCCTCGCCGCCCGCCTCATCCACGCCGCCGGCAGCGCCGCCTGCGCCCGCGGCGAACCCGTCCGCAGCCTCGACGAGGCGCTGTTCCGCCTGGGGGCGCACGAGGCCTACCGCCTCACCGCCACCGTGGCGATGAGCCAGTTTTTGAATACGCCACTGCAGGTCTACGGCGTCGACCCGCACACCTTCTGGCGCCAGTCCGTCGCCTGCGCCCTCGCCATGGTCGACCTCGCCCCCGCCGCCAACCTCGACGACCGCGTCGCCTACACCATCGGGCTCCTCCACGCCATGGGCATGGTCTTCATCGACCACCACCTCCGCGTCACGAGCGGCCCGCTCACCCAGGTGCACGCCAACCGCAGCCTCGACCAGCAGGAGATCGAGCTCACCGGCATGAGCCAGGCCTCGGTGGCCGCGTTCATCCTCCGCAGCTGGAACGTGGGCGAGGAGGTCGTCGAGCCGATCGAGTTCCAGTTCAACCCCGGCCGCGCGCCCAACCACCGCGCGATGGCCCTGCTCCTCGGCGAGGCCCGCTCGCTCGCGCAGGACATCGTCACCGCGCTCCCCGCGCCCGGCACCCAATCTCACGCGCTCACGGGCAACCCCTGGATCGACGAGATCGGCGCGCACATCCGCCAGATCGAATCCTGGTAGTCCGCCCCACCAGCGCTCCACATCTTGCGCGGCGACCAAAGGAAGGTGGTCGCCACCTGCAAGGGGGATCGTGGATGCGCCGGGTCGCCCCCGCCTAGCTGGGGCCGCCCGGCGCATCCTTCGTTTGGTGACAATGGCATCCGCCCGCCGTGGGTCCGGCCTCTTCGCGCATCGCTGAAACCGCGCGCCCGCCCCCGGCGTCGTTCCTCCCCGACCGGCCGCGTCCCCGTGGCGGTCGCACCATGCGCAACTCCCTTCTCCTCCCCGGCGCCGCGCCCCGCCTGCGCCGACTCGTCCTGCCCGCGCTCCTCGCGCCATTGCTGCTCGCAGCCGCGGGCTGCACCAGCCACCGCCCGGCAGGACCAGCCCGCCGCGAAACGCCCCAGCCACCGCTCCTCGGGCACGCCGAGTTCTTCGGCGGCGCGGTGTCCGCCGAGGCCCGCGTGACCGGCTTCGGCGCCACCCTCGCCCTGCGTCCACCGCACGACGGGCAACCGGAGACCGGCGGCCACAGCCAGCGCCGCCGGCCGCGGGGCGAAGGTGCCGGCATGGTCCGACCGCCGGGTGGTGGACCACGCCATACGAACGACGCTCCGCCGCGGGCCCGCGGCGGAGCCGCTGCGTTGCCCCGGCAGACGCTCTCCGTGACCCTCGCCAATCGCACGGACGCGGAGCTCACCGTCACGATCACCGAGCTCGACAGTGCAATCGGCAACTTCGCCCCGCGTCCCGAGCGGCTCACGCTCGTCCCCGGCGGCAGCGCCACCCTCGAACCGGTCAGCGGCGATGCCGGCGGCAACCTTGAGTGGTTGGATCTCATGCTCGCGCTCCGCCGCGACGGCCGCACCGAGCACCAACTCGTGCACCTCGTCGCCACCGGCGGGCCCGCACCGGAGCCACCGGCCCCGCCGCCTCCCGGCACCCGCTGATTCCACCGCACCGCCTCCGGCCGCAGTCCACCGCGCTGCGGCCGTTTCGTTTCTCACCACCGTATCTCAACCCCTCACCTCTCCTCGCCGCCCCTTCTCGCCTCTTCACTCCCGCCTTTCCCCTCTCGCCTTTCGCGCCGCCTCGCCCACGCTCCCGCCTCCGCCATGTCCGCACCCGCCGCCCTCTTCAACTACGCCGCCGAGGCCATCCGCGCCTGGCGCAACGGCCTCAATGCCGATGCCGCCCTCCGCGACTTCATGCGGCGGCATCCCCGCTTCCCCCAAGCCGGCCGGGAAAAGCTCACGCGCGCCGTCTTCGCCTACTTCCGCTGGCAGCGCTGGCTCTCCGCCAACGACCGGCTCCCGAACCAGATCGAGGCCGCCAACGCCCTCCAGGAACGTTTCAACCACGACCCGCGCAGTGTGAAGGACCAGACGCTCGCCGCCCGCGCAGTGCCGGACTGGGTGCTCGCCGAGCTCGACTTCGGCGCCGATGAACCCACCGCCACCGCCCGCAAACACGCTTGGCTGCGCTCCCTCCAGACCACGCCTCCGCTCTGGCTCCGCGCCCGCCCCGGCCAGGCCGCCGCCCTCGCCAAGAAACTCGGCCACTGCGCCCCCGCCGAACACCCGCTCGCGTCCGACGCCCTCCGTTACACCGGCCCCGCCGATCTCTACCGCTCCGCCCCCTTCAACGCGGGCGAGTTTGAGATCCAGGACCTCGCCTCGCAGCTTGTCGGCGCGATCTGCGCTCCACGCCCGGGAGAGACCTGGTGGGACGCCTGCGCCGGCGAAGGCGGCAAGTCCCTCCACCTCGCCGACCAGATGGCCAACAAGGGCACACTCTGGTGCAGCGACCGCTCGAAACGCCGGCTCGACACCCTCAAGCGCCGTTTCACCCGCGCCCAACTCTACAACTACCGCCTCGCCCCCTGGGAGACGCCCGACCATCTGCCCACCAAGACGAAGTTCGACGGCATCCTCGTCGACGCCCCCTGCTCCGGCGTCGGCACCTGGGCGCGCAATCCCGACGCCCGCTGGACCACCACGCTCAACGATGTCGAGGAGCTCGCCGCCGTGCAGCGCGGCCTCCTCGAGAAGATGGCCGGTTCGCTCAAGCCCGGCGGCCGCCTGGTCTACGCCGTCTGCACGCTCACCCGCCGCGAGACGACCGAGGTCGCCACCGCCTTCGCGTCCGCGCACCCCGAGTTCACATCGCTCCCGCTGGACTTGGGCGCCAGTGGCGCCACTCGCGAGAACGGCGCCTCCGGCGATCCGCAATCCGCACTCCACAACTTCGGAGACTCTTCCGAAGGTGGAACGCAAGTCCTCCTCTGGCCCCAGGACCTCCGGGCCAACGGTATGTTCGTCGCCGCATGGCAGCGGAAATAGAGCCCATCTCCGGCGCGACGGTCCGCGCCGACTTCAACGCCATCGAAGCGGTGCTCCACTACACCCGGGCCGCCCATCGTCTCGGGCTATGGCAGTCGGAGCGCGCCCTCGTCGAGCGCTTCTTTCCCGACCGACGCGCCCCCCTGCTCGAGGCCGGGTGCGGCGCCGGCCGCGCCACCCTCGGGCTGTGGGAGCTCGGCTATCGCCACCTCACCGCCTTCGACTTCGCCGAGGAGCTCGTCCAACAGGCCCGGGACCTCGCCGCCCAACGCGGCGCCACTGGTATCCGTTTTCTTCACGCCGACGCCACCAGACGCACCCTCCGCCGCCAACTCCTCGCGCCCGCGCAGCCGCCCTCCGCCCGTGGCGCCGCCCGCCTCTCGCCTCCCTTCGCCGGCGCCCTCTTCCTCTTCAACGGCCTGATGCAGATCCCCACGCGCCGCGCCCGCCGCGCCGCGTTGCGCAACATCGCCGCCGTGCTCGTCCCCGGCGCGCCGTTTCTCTTCACCACGCACGACCGCGACGAGCCCGACGAGCTGCACCTCTGGCGCGCCGAGGCGAAGCGCTGGGCGGCCGGCACGCAGGACCCACGCCTGCACGAGTTCGGCGACCGCTACTTCGAGCACGAGCACGGCCGCACCTTCATGCACCTGCCCACCCGCGACGAGATACTGCGCGAGCTCGCCGCCACGGGCTGGATCCATGAATACGACGCGATGCGCCACGACCTCGCCCGCGAGTCGGCCGCCGTGAAGGACTTCTCGGACAACTGCCGTTTCTGGCTCGTGCGCGTCCCGCCCGCCCCGTAGCGGAGGCCGCCAGGGCCTTCGACCAACCACAACTGCGACCGGGAACCACGGCCGCCGTATCGAGTTCTCCGTTTCACGTTGCCAGCACGAGGTGTTCCCTGGCGCATGCGCCCCTCCCGCCCCCCGCCGCATCCGCGGAGGAGCATCGCGGAGCGTCCCGCCCGCGGAACGTAATCGAGGACACTCTCGCACTGTAGGCGCATCGAGGAATAGATGCTTCGTCCGCGCCCGCACCCCTTCGCGCTTTGGGACAACCCCTCGGGAGACGAGAGCGCTACGGTGCCGTCGCCCCGCCCACCCGAGCGCGGCGCGGATTGAAACCGCCGCCGCGCTCCTGTCAGCGTACCGCCCGGCCTTGGCGGTCCGTGGTTCCAGCCGTCACCTCGCCGCTTCCGTCGGAGTTCAACTCCGGCCCGTGCGGCGGGCGCGGATGCGGAACGCACAGCACGAGGCGCCGTGGAGGATCGACGACTCGAGCTCGGCGTCCACCGGCTCGCCGAGGATCGTCGCGTAGGCCTCCTTCTGCCACCCGAGCGTGCACGCGCAGAAGTCGGCGGGGGTGAGCCCGGGCTGCACGAACGCGCAGGTGCAACTCGCCGCGCGATCGACCACGCGGATCGTGCCGCTCGCGGGATCGTAACTCGCCGTCTTCATCCATTGCCGGCGGGCCTCCTCGAGGAATGCCTCCGGCTTCCCGCGGAAACGCTCCGTGAGCCCGCTGAACTCCTTCGCGCACTCGCGACCCATCGTCTCCAGCACCTTCAACCGCGTCGGCTCATCGAGCGCCGTCACCAGATTGGCGATGCGCTTCTGCATGAACTCGACCTTCCGGCGCAGTTCCGCCACCGCGGGGGTGTCATGAGATCCGGGAGACGCCGCCGATGCGTCGGCGAACACCCGGCCGCCGCACAGACAGCCGCCGACCGTGGCGGCCGCGGCGGCGAGGAAGGCCTTGCGTTCCATGGGGGCGGGCGGCTCAGGGGTTCGCTGTGGCCGCCTTCACCAGTCGCACCCCATAGATCGAGGAGGTGCGGCCGCCATCCTTGGCGACGAACTTCACGGTCACGACGCCGCCGGCCGCGCCGATCAGGTCCGCCGGCAGCGGGCAGACGGTGTCCACAAGTCCATCCTGGGGCTGCGCCTTCGGGCCGGCCGGGGCGAGCACGCGGTCGTTCACAACCAGGGCGAACGCACGGTTGCGCTCCCGGAGGCGGGTCGTGACGACCAGCTCGAGCGCCGTGCCGGACGGCGCCTTCAACTGGTAGCTGAACCAGCCCGCCGCATCGCGCCAACGCCGGCCGCCGGTCACCCCGCTGGCCGACTGCTCGCCGGCAAACCCATGCTCGACCTCCGGCTGCTGCTCCCCGGGGGCCACCCGGTCGACCGTGCGCGACTCGAGCGCGAGGCGCGCCTTCTCGGCGGCTTCCTGTGCCGCAACGATTCGTGGATACTCGTCGGCGGCGGCCGTGCGCCAGTAGAGCATGTAGCGCGCGTCGTGCACGCGGTAGAACGGCACCAGTTCCAGCCCGCGGAAGCGCTCCGGGCGGATCAGTTCGGCGGCGGTGAAGGTGAGCGGTTTGCCGGCCACCGGGCGGATCGCCTCCGCCAGTCCCTCCGGGTCGCCGACGAGCATCGGGGCGCCGTCGAGCGGCTCGAGCGGGCCGTGCGCCGCGTGGCCCATCCGGGCGTCGTCGGCCACCAGGCCGACCAGATTCTCGGTGCCGGTCTTCGCCGCGAGCACGAGCGGCCCGTGGAGCACCGCCACGAAATCCGAGCCGTCCGGCAGCCGCTCGGTGGTCGTGCGCATCGGCAGCTCAACCTCCACGCGGTCGCCGTCGCGCCACTCCCGCTCGAGCCGCACGTAGGTCGCCGGGCTCGAGACGAGCGCCTGCCGCTCGCCGTTGATGCGGACCACGAAGGCGCCCGGCGCGACCCAGCCCGGATGGCGCACCTGGAGTGCAAAACGCTGCGGCTGCGCGGTCGAGATGGTCAGCCGCGTGGCCGCCTCCTCGGGGAAACGGGTCTCCTGCCGCACGCGCACGCCGCGCTCCCGCCAGTCGAGTTCCGCGGCGATGAAGAGGTTCACGAACAGCTCGGCCCCGCCCTGCGCATAGATGAACGCGCCGTACTTGCCGTGGTTCTCCAGGCCGGTGCCCACGCAGCACCAGAAGCACTGCTCCGGCTGCGAGTACACCCGGTAGTGGCGCGGCCGGATCGGGGTGAAATAGACGAAGCCGCCATGCTCCGGATGCTGCGAGGAGAGGATGTGGTTGTAGAGTGCCCGCTCGTAGAAGTCGGCGTAGTGCGCCGCCGGTTCGTGGCGGAACAACGCCTCGGTGAGCCGGAGCATGTTGTAGGTGTTGCAGGTCTCCGGGCCCTCGCGCGACTCGACCACCGGCGCGAAGTCGTCCGTCGCGTTGAAGTGTTCGCTTTCGCTGTTGCCGCCGAACGCGAGGCTCCGCCGCTCGGATACGGTGTTCCAGAAGAACCGCGCCGCGTCGCGCCAGGAGGCGTCGGCATCGAACTCGGCGATGCGCGCGTAGCCGACCACCTTCGGGATCTGGGTGTTCGCGTGCAGGCCCGTGAGCCGGTCCTGGTGCCGGAGCAGCGGCTCGAGCAGCGCGCGTTGCGAGAAGCGCCGCGCGAGCGCCAGGTGTCCGGCGTCGCCGGTGATCGCATACACATCGGCCAGCACCTCGTTCATGCCGCCGTGTTCGGTCCGCAACATGCCCTGCATCTGCTCGTCGGTGAGGTTGCGCAGGAGGGTGTCGCACCAGTCGGCGAGGCGGACCAGCACGGTGCGCGCCTCGGCGTTGCCGCCGATCAGCCACGCGTCGCGCAGGCCGGCGAAGAGCTTGTGCTCGTTGTACCAGGGCACCCAGGCGCCGTTGAGCGAGAAGCTCTGGAAATCCATCTGGCCGCTCGCGACGGCCGTCCAGAGGCGGCGGCCGCCGGGGATGCCGCCCACGTAGCCGTCGCCCTGCGCGCGCTGGCACTCGGCGAGGTCGGCGACCATCGCGTCGAGGCGGCGTTTCATCTCCGTGTCGCCGGTCGCCGCCCAGAGCTGCGCGGCGGCCGTGAGGTAGTGGCCGGCGGTGTGGCCGTCGAGTCCGCTGCTCTCCCAGTTCGGGTACTTCGGCGCCTTCGCCGGCAGCCCTGCCTCGAGGCGGAACGGCGCCAGCAGCCGGTCGATGTCGAGCTGCAGCAGATACTGGCGGTTTAGGTCCTGGGCGTGCTTGAACGGGCCGTCGAGCAGTCGCACCGCGCCGAGCGGGAACGGCCGCACGACCGACGGGCACGCCACGGCGGCCTCCGCGGGCGTCGTCTCGGCGTCGCCGGCCCGGCCGACCGTCGCCGGGAGCAACAGGGCACCGAGCACCACAAGGGAGGAGAACCGCACAAGCTGGCTGTTTCGGAAGTGCATGGGAACGAGGGGGAACTTCGGAGGGAAACTGCGGGCGGCGGCGCGCGCCGTGCCGCTCCCGCGTTGTGCCGCCCCGGTCGACGATCAGGCAAACCGTTTCCGTGCAAATCTACAGGACGGTTAGGTGCGGTCCCGCCCGGGTCCGGCACGGCATCAGCGGGCCCGCTACACCGCCCCCGCCCGGCTCAATGGTAGTCGTGGCTGCGGGGCGCGGTGAGTTCGCCGCATTCGAGGGCCGTGATCGCCTCGGCGAGCACATGGATCACCCCCTGCTCGTTCTGGACGCGGCCGGCGATGACCAGCGCCGGCTCGAGGTTGATCGTCAGCCGGCACTCCTCGAAAAGCCGCGGCCGCACGATCGCGTTGGCCAGGCCGGTCTCGTCCTCGAGGGTGATGAAGCACACGCCTTTCGCCGTGCCGGGGCGCTGCCGGGTGATCACGAGCCCGCCGATTTTCACCCGCGTCCCGTTCGCCGCCTCGGCCAACCGCGCCGCCGGCCAGAGCTCCGGGAAACGGGCGCGCACCTGCGCCAACGGGTGCGCGCCCGTGGTCAGCGAGAGGTGGGCGTAGTCGGCCTGCACGCGTTCGAGCGGGGTCATCGGGGCGAGCGGCGCCGCCCCGTCGTCGTCCTGCAGCGCCGCGTGGCGGAAGAGCTCGTCGTCGCCGTCCACCTCCTCCACGCGCCACAACGCCGCGCGCCGGTGGCCGGCGAGGACATTGAGCGCGCCCGCGCCGGCCAGCTGGCGCCGCTCCGCCGCCGTGAGGCTCGTGCGCCGGAGGAAGTCCGCCAGCGAGGAGAACGCCTTCCGCCCGCGCTCCGCCACGAGCGCCGCGACCGCCTCCGCGCGCACGCCATGGACCGAGAGCAGACCCAGCCGGACCGTCCGCGCATCCACGACCCGACAACGCGCCTCCGACTCCGCGACGCAGACCGGCAGGGTCTTCACGCCGTGGCGCCGCGCGTCCTGCACAAGCGACGCCGGCGCATAGAAGCCCATCGGCTGGTTGTTGAGCAGCGCCGCGAAGAACTCGGCGGGGCGGTGCACCTTCAGCCAGGCCGAGGCGTACGCGATCAGCGCAAACGAGAGCGCGTGCGACTCCGGGAAACCATAGAGCGCGAACGACGCGAGCGAACGCATGATGTAGTCGGCCGCCTCGGCGCTCACGGCGTTGCGGCGCAGCGCCTCGCGCAGCTTCTTCGCCATGCGTTCGAGCCGCTCGGTCGAGCGCGTGAACCCGATCGCGCGGCGCAGCTCGTCGGCCTCGGCCGCCGTGAAGCCGCCCAGCTCCATCGCGATCCGCAGGATCTGCTCCTGGAACAGGATCACGCCGAGCGTGCGCTCCAGGATCGGGCGCACCCGCTCGTCGGGATAGAGCACGGGCTGGCGTCCGGCACGACGTTCCAGATACGGGTTCACCGCATCGCCGTGGATCGGCCCCGGGCGGATGATCGCCACCTCGATGGCGAGATCGTAGAAGTTCTCCGGCTTCATCCGCGGCAATGTCGCCATCTGCGCCCGGCTCTCGATCTGGAACACGCCGATCGTGTCCGCCTCCTGCATCAGCCGGAAGGTCGCCGGATCGTCCTTGGGGATCTTCGCCAGATCGACCGCCTCCCCGTGGCGCCGGCACAGCTCGAGCGAGTCCTGCAGCACGGCCATCATGCCGAGCCCGAGCAGGTCGATCTTCACCAGCCCCAGATCCTCGCAGTCGGACTTGTCCCATTGCAGCACCGAGCGGCCGGGCATGCGGGCGTTCTCGAGCGGCACGTAGTCGTCGAGCGAGCCGGCGCAGAGCACCATGCCGCCCGAGTGCTGCCCGAGGTGGCGCGGCAGCCCGTGCACCCGGCGGCACGTCTCGATGAGCACCCGGAAACGGGGGTGCTCGCGCGACATCCCGGCGGTGGCGAGTTGCTCCTCGAGCTGCAGCGTCTCGGGAAAATCGCCCGCGTGGAACAGGCTCGAGAAGCGGTCGAGCACGTCGTCGGGCAACCCGAGCACCTTCCCCACCTCGCGCATGGCGCTGCGCCCGCGGAACGTGATGACGTTTGCCGTCATTGCCGCACCGCGACGCCCGTGGCGCTGGTAGAGCAGCTGGATCATCTCCTCGCGCCGCTCGCGGCTGGGCAGGTCGAGATCGATGTCCGGCCAGTCGGTGCGGCCCTCCGAGAGAAACCGCTCGAAAAGCAGCTTCCCTCCGATCGGGTCGACCGCGGTGATGCCGAGCGAATAGCACACCGCGCTGTTGGCCGCCGAGCCGCGGCCCTGCACCAGCGTGCCGCGCTCGCGCGCCGCGCGGCACAGATCCCAGACGATCAGAAAATAGCCGCAGAAACCCAGCCGCGTGATCAGCGCCAGCTCGTGGTCGAGCTGCCGCCGCACCGGCGGCGTGAGTTCACCGTAGCGGTCGCGCGCCCCTTCGTAGGTCCGCGCCCGCAGGAAGTCCGCCTGCGTCTCCCCCGCCGGCACGGGAAAATCCGGGAAACGGTAGCCGAGGTCGGCCAGCGTGTACTCCAACCGGTCGGCCAGCCGCCGCGTGTTCGCCACCGCCTCGGGGAGGTCGGCGAAGAGCCGCGCCATCGCCGCGGCCGGCTTGAGACAACGCTCGTCGTTGCGCGCCAGCCGCCGGCCGGCGCGGTCGAGCGTGACGTGCTCGCGCAGGCAGGTGAAGACATCGCTCACGGGGCGGGCCGCCGCGGTCGCGTGCAGCACGCCGTTGGTCGCGAGCAACGGCAGGCCGCGGGCGCGCGCCCACGCGACGAGCGCCTCGTTCTCCGCCTCCTCGTCGGGCACGAGGTGCCGCTGCAGCTCCACGTGGAGGCGCTCGCGCCCGAAGATCGCCTCCAGCCGCCCGCCGGCCTCCGCGAGCGCCGCGTCGCCGGCGGTCCGCCACGCGCGCCGCAGCGGGCCGTCCTCGTCGCCGGTGAGGGCGAACAGACCGGCGTTGTCGGCCGCGAGTTCGCCCCACGTCACCC
>JAEZSJ010000104.1 GCA_023443985.1 Verrucomicrobiota bacterium
AGCCGGTAGAACTCGCCCAGGAAGAGCGACATCATGAACGCCGTCTGCAGAGAACGGATACCGCTGCAGGCCTCCTCGACATCGACCAGCGAGCGGCCGATCGCGATGGTGTTGCCCTGCGCCAGCGCGGGGATGCCGCAGAGGGAGAGCCCCTCGGCGCTGATGAGGGTGTTGAGACGCATGAGGCCCTGGGTGAAGGACTCCTCGGCCCAGACCGGCCAGGGCAGGGCGGTGAGGGTGAAGGCGACGGGGAAGGCGAAGTGCCAGGCCCAGCGCCAGCCGCCCCAGGCGGCGAGGGTCGCGAAGGTCGAACCCAGCGCGGCGGCGGCCATGAGCCAGTTGATGCGCACCCAGTCGGGATTCGCCTCGTGGATGACGCGCAGGGGGACGAGGGCGAGCGCGACGAGCGGGAGGACGAGCGCGGGCGGCCAGGCGGCGGCGCGGGGGAGCGGGGCGGCGGCGTCGCGGAAACGCTCGAACAGCAGGTAGCCGGCGAGGGCCGGGATGGCCCAGCCGTATGAATACAGCGGGTTGACGCGCCACTCGAGGCTCTGCTGCGACCACACGACGAGCCAGAGCGCGCCCAGGGCGGCGGCCACGACGACGAGGTCCCCGCGGAGGGTCCGGGGGCGGCTCGCGGGCAGAGCGGTGGTGGGAGCGGGCGAGGGGGCGGCGGGCATGGGGGAGACGGGAGGCGGTGGCGGGAGCGGGTCAGGCCTTGGTGGACTCGTGCTCGCCGTAGGCCTGGTAGTAGTCCTTCCCGTACGCGCCGTAGCCGTCGTAGTCGTAGCTGAGGACGCGGGAGCGGGGGAGCTGGTTGAGGACGACGCCGAGCACGTAGGCGCCGGTGTCCTCGAACTTCGCGAGCGTCTTCTTCACCAGGCTGCGGCGCACGGTCTTGAACTTGGTCACGTAGAGGACCTCGGCGGCGTGGCGGGCGAGCAGGAGGGCGTCGGGGAAGACGGCGGCGGGCGGGGTGTCGAGGATGACGATGTCGAAGGAGTGGCGGAGGCGGTCGAAGAGGGGGGAGACGGCGAGGCGCTCGATGATCTCGGTGGGTTTCTTGACGGCGCCGCCGGCGGTGAGGAGGTGGAGATTGGGGGAGAGCAGGCGGATCCCGAGCTCCTCCTCCTCGGCGGTGGCGAGGTCGGGGAGGCGGTGGTCCTGGGCCCAGCGGAGGATGCCGCGGTCGTTGGGCAGGCCGAAGAGGCGGTGCTGGGAGGGGCGGCGGAAGTCGCAGTCGACCACGAGCGTGCGGCGGCCGTGGGCGGCGAAGACGGCGGCGAGGTTGGCCGAGGTGATGCTCTTGCCTTCGCCGGGGACGGAGCTGGCGACGAGGAGCACCTTGGGGGTGGGGATGTCGCTGCGGAGCTCGATCTCGCTGTAGAGGCCGCGGTAGCACTCGGTGAGGGCGTCGTCGACGCCGTCGCGGAAGACGGTGGCGTGCTGGTGGGAGGGGATGTTCTTGAAGAGGCGGACGCCGGCGAGGAGGTGGGTCTGGAGCTTGTCCTCGATGTCGGAGGCGGATTTGATGCGCGTATCGAGAAATCCGAGACCAAGGGGGAGGGAGAGAAGGAGGAAGAGGCCGAGGGCACCGGCCTTGGCGGCGATCCGGCCCTTGGAGCGGTTGAGGGGGGAGCTGGGGATGTAGGCGCGGTCGAACACCTTGATGTTGGTGTTCTCCATCTGCGCGGAGATGTTGGCGTCGTTGAGCCGGTTCATGATCGCGCGGTAGGTGTCCTGCTTGGTGCGCGCGAACTGCTCGAGGAACTTGTAGTCGACGGAGATCTTGTCCAAGGCGCGGGCGTCGTTCTCGGCGGCGGCGAGCTCGGTCTTGAGCTTGGAGACGTAGGAGCCGGCGAAGGCGGTGCGGGTGCGGAGATCGGCGATGGCGAGGTCGATGTCGGCGGCGAGGCGCTTGCGGGCGTTGTCGAGGGCGAGGGCGTTGTCCTTCATCTTCGGGTGCTCCTCGAGGTAGCGCTCCTCGAGGTGGCGACGGGCGGCGAGCAGGCCGTCGATCTGGGAGCGGGTGGCGGCGATGCCGCCGAAGCCGTTGATGTAGGAGATCTCCTGGAGGTCGCGGTTTTCGCGCAGATAGGTGTCCACCTTGTCGAGCTGCTCCTGGAGGCTGACGAGGTTGAGCTGGGCGCCGACGAGGGACTCGCCGAGGGAGGCAACCTTCTTGAGGACGACGTTCTGGTTCTCGCCGAGGGCGGCCATGTTGTACTTGGCGCGGTACTGCTGGAGGTTGCGCTCGGCCTCCTCGACCTCCTTGCGCGTGTCCTCGGCCTGGTTACGGAGGAAGACGATGGCGGAGTTGGTTCCGGTCATCGCGAGGTCGATGTTGAAGTCGATGTACTTGCGGGCGTAGCGGTTGGCGATGAGCGCGGCGGCCTCGGGGTCGCGGTGGAAGACCGAGATGCCGAGGATGGTGGTACCCTTGCGGGCGTAGACCTTCACGCGCGAGCCGAGGATCGCGGCGAGGGAGGGCGGGGGCAGATCGGGGCGCTCGGGATCGCGGTAGGGGCGCTGGATCTTCTCGATCTCCTCGGCGGTGAACGACGCCTGGAGCGCCTCGAAGAAGGTCTGGCTGCGGATCTGCTCGAGATGGACGTTGAGCTCCGCGTCGCGGGTGATGGTGGTGTCGACGACGGCCTGGACGGGGAGGACGCGGTTTTGGCGGGTCTCGAACAGGAGCGACGCCTCGGTCTGGTAGACGATCTCCGGCTTGGGCTGGAAGACGATGAACGCGACGACGGCGGGGACGGCGACGAGGGTGCCGATCCACCAGCGTTCGAGGAACATGCGCCAGAGGTCGCGCGGGTGCACGGAGAAGCCGGCCGGCGGGACCGGGGCGGGCTTGGCGGCGGCGCCGGCGCGTTTGGGGGCGGAGCGAGGAGCGTGGTCGGGCGAGGTGGACACGTGGCGAAAGGGCTCGAGGTTGCGGTGTGGTCGCGGAGCGGCGGCCGAGACGGCCGCGGGTGGTTCAGAAGAGGCGTTCGGGGATCCAGATCCGGTCGCCGGGGAGGATGGCGAACTCCTTGGGCGTGTCGGGTCCGGCTCCGCGGCGGGTGAGCATGGCCTCGACATTGATCTCGTGGGTGGTCTCGCGGCCATCGGAGCCGAGGCGGATGATGCGCACCGCGTCGGAGCGGGCGGTGGGCAGGAACCCGCCGGCGCGGGTGATGACATCGGTGATGTCGAGCGAGCTCTTCTCGGGCGGGAAGGCCATCTTGCCCGGGCCGCGCACGGCGCCGAGGATGGAGATGTCGCGGACGGCGTAGGACTGCACGGCGATGTTCACCATGGGGTCCTTGAGGATGCGGCGATCGACGTAGAGGCGCTCGATGAGCGTCTCGGACTCGCGCACGGAGCGGCCGGCGAGTTCGATGTCGCCGACGAGGGCGAGGCGGATACGGCCGCGGGAGTCGATCTTCTGGGCGAGGGAGAGGTCGCTCTCGCCGTAGACGTTGATCGCGACGAGGTCGCCGTTGACGAACTTGTAGGCGGGATCGGGCACCTCGCCGGTGGGGGCGGTCGGGGCCGGGGCGGGGGCGGCGGCGGGCGACTGGGCGCGGGCGGGGAGGCCGGCGGCGGCGGCGAGGAGGAGGGCGAGCAGGAGGCGGAGAACGCGGGACATGGCGAAGGAGCCGGGATTCACGTTTCGAGCGGGAGTGCGAACTGTTGGACGAGGTCGCCCGGGATCCGGGCGAGCCGGGGATCGCGATGCACGAGGACGGCGCCCTCCTGGCGGGCGGCGGCGGCAACGAACGCGGCGGAGAGCGGGAGGTCGCCGCCGGTGCGTTCGAGGATGCGTTCGGCATCGGCGACGACCTCGCGGGTGACCGGGAGGGCGGCGATGAGTTCCTCGGCGTAGAGGCGGTAGGCGCGGCGGGCCTCGGCGGGGTCGGGCACGGTGGAGACGAGGCGGGTCTTGAGGTCGAGGAGGGCGGTGGCGGGCAGGCCGATCTCGACGGCGTTGTCGGCGAGCAGGGCGTTCACCTGCTCGGCGCCGGGTTCCTGGAAATAGTGCGCCAAGATCGCGGAGGGATCGAAGACGTGGGTGATCATCGGGACGACTTGGGCGTGGCGGGGAGCGCGCCGAGGTACGCGCGGCCGGCACCGAGCAGGCCGTTGGCGATGGCCTTGCGGTCGGGGAGGACGCGCACGCGGATGACCGCGGGTTGGTTGGTGGGCTGCCATTCGAGGCGGCTGCCGGGCACGATGCCCATCGCGGTGGCGAGTTTGGCGGGGATCGTGATCTGGTGTTTGCCGGTGACCGTGGTGATCATGTGGTGACGTGGGGGCGGGACGGCGCAGGGTCGCGCGGGGGCAAGCTACCGCCCTTGGCGGCGGCCGTGGTAGGCGGCGCGACCGCGAGCGAAAACCCCGTGCGGATGGGGGCGGACCATGAGTGAGTGTCCGCGACTCGGCCCCGGCGGCGGTCAGCCGCAGGAGGCCAGCAGTTGCGGAGGAAAATCGAGCGAAGCCGGGCCCGAGCGGCGGAGCGCGGCGGCGGGAAAGTCGATGCGCAGCTCCTGCCCGAGGAGGGCGAGGAGGACGCAGGCGCGGCTGCGCCCCGAGTCGAAGGTGACCACGCGCCCCTCGCTGCCGGCGAGGCAGCCGGACAACACCTCGATCCAGTCGCCTGGCGCGAGCACCGGCGCGCAGGGCAAAGAGCCGGACGCGTGGGTGCGCAGCAGCTGGACGAGCGCCTCCGGCACCGGCGGCGTGTGGGCGCCGAGGCGGACCAACCCGGTCACATCCGGGGTGCTGGTGACGAACCGCGCATCGGTTTCGAGATCGAAACGGGCGAAGAGGTAGCCGGGGAAGAGCGCCTCGGTGCGGGTGGTGACGAGGCCGGACCGTGTGGCACGACGCACCGCGAAGCGCGGCGCGAACGCCTCGACCCCGGTCCGCTCGACCAGTTGCCGCGCGGCGAAATGCTCCCGCTTCGGGCAGGCGCGCAGACAATACCACTGGAGGCGGGCGACCGTGTTCATGGATGGCGGCGGAGACCGGCCGGGACGCGGCGCGCGGTGTCGAACCGGGCGCGCACGGCCGCGCGCAAGGAACCGGAGTGGTTCGGAACGGTGCTGCGGGTGGACTCGACGGGCTTCATGGAAAAGTGCGGATTCAAGGAAATCGCGGCTGAGGCTGTCCCAAATGCGGGCGGGGAAACGGAGCAATCAGCGAGGCGGGGTTTCCGTCGTGCTTGACACTTTTTTTACACCCTGATGCCCGAAAACCCGATCATGGAAATCGGGGAAACTCCTACCGCGCGTCGGGGTTGCTGGTAGCGCGATGGAGATGACGTGGATTCATGGAGGACGCCGAAATCGGGGAAACTCCCGCTGGCGGGCCCCCGGTCCGCGGCGTGTCGCGTCCGCGACCGTTTTGCGGCGTGGCGGGTGGACGCCGCCGGGCCCCCAGGGGGGCGGAGTCGCGGGGGCGGGAGACCGCCAGGGGCGACGGTGCGCGGTTCACCGTGGCCGGCGGCGGAGATCACCGCGGCCGGGTTGACGGGAGGACCCGGGCCGGGCGTTCAGTCCTGCGCGAGGCGCCAGGCCTTCAGCGTGTTTCGCATCAACATCGCCACGGTCATCGGCCCGACGCCGCCGGGAACGGGGGTGATCTTGGCGCAGAGCGGCGAGACGCTGGGAAAATGCACGTCGCCGGTGAGGCGGTAGCCGGTCTTCTTGGAGGGATCGGGCACGCGGTTGATGCCGACATCGATCACCACGGCGCCGGGCTTGACCATCTCGGGGGTGACGAACTCGGGCTTGCCGATGGCCGCGATCAGCACGTCGGCCTGTCGGGTGATCGAGGGCAGGTCGGCGGTCTGCGAGTGGCAGACGGTGACGGTGGCGTTGGCGAAGGCCTTGCGTTGCATCGCGAGCAGGGCGACCGGCTTGCCGACGATCAGGCTGCGGCCGAGCACCACGACGTGTTTGCCGGAGAGCTTCACGCCGGAGCGCACGATGAGTTCCATGATGCCGGCGGGGGTGCAGGCGACGAAGCCGGTGTCGTCCTCCTGCGCGACCTTGCCGAGGTTGAGGGTGTGGAACCCGTCGACATCCTTGTGCGGGGCGACGCGGCGGAAGACGGTGAGCTCGTCGATGTGTTTGGGAAGTGGAGACTGGACGAGGATGCCGTCGACCGAGAGATCGGCGTTGAGCTGGTCGATGAGGGCGAGGAGCTCGGCCTGGGTGGTGGACAGCGGGGGCAGCACGACGCGGCTGGTGATGCCGATCTCGGCGGCGGTCTGGTCCTTCTTCTTCACGTAGGACACGGAGGCCGGATCGTCGCCGACGCGCACGAGCGCGAGGCAGGGCTTGCGACCGGGGATGGTCGCGACCTGGGCCTTGAGTTCGGCGACGATCTGAGCCGCGATTTTGTTGCCGTCGATGAGTTCCATGGGGCGGCGATGAGAAGACGCCGCGGTCGGGGAGCGCAAGGAGGATGGCGTGGCGAAGGAGCCGCCGGCCGGGACCATGCCGGGTCCGGGGCGGGGCGGTGCGCGGCGGGATCTGGGTGGAAGACCCCCTTAGTTCCCGGGGCGTTTCCCCTGCGCGGCACTGCAATCAAACGTCAAAATCGACGGTGCAACGACTTCCCGCTTCAGTCGCGACGCGTGCGGACCGACAACACCGTGTTACCCCACGCATGTTGCACGCACGGCATACCAGCGCTATCCACGCCGAGGCTTCCCGCTTCGCGCTGTGGCTGCATGTGGCGGGAGTGCTGGCCGCGTGCATCGCGGTGTGGTTCCTGCGGCTCTGCCGGCGCGGTTGATGCCGCAGGCGGTGCCCGGTCGCGCGGTGCGGTCGCGTGATCCGCCGCCAATCATGGAAATGCCTCAAGTTCGGGTGTCGTCGCAGCTCCGACGCAGGGGATACCGGGGTGGGGTGTTCACCTTGGATTTGGCGCTAAAGAACCCCGCCCGGCAGCCGAGTTGATGTTAGTCTTACCCCCCTTGCGTCCCTCACTGCATGAGACCGACCCCACACCGCGCTCCCGCATCTGAACTCAGGAAACCGGCCACCTCCCGGCGAGACCTGACCGTGTCCGCAGGAGCCATGGTGGGCTTCTAGCGTCGCCCTCGCGCAGGAGAACGCCCGGTCCCGGGCGGTCCGGCCTGTCGGTTCTCCATCGCCCGGCGAACCCAGGCTTGCCTCCTCGCGCGAAGGCCCTTCGAACCGGTGCCCCGATGCAGCGCGCCTATCCCACGACCGAACCCTCGACCGTCGAGGTCTTCGACCGGCTCTTGCTGTGGTTTTCACCGGTGGCCTTTGCCGCGATCGCGGCGGCGTGGCCGGCGAATGCACGGCTCGGGACGGAGTGGGTGTGCGGCATCCACGCGGTGGCGCTCTGCGTGGGACTGGCGGTGGCGCTGGCGCGGGGGCGCGTGCGACCGCAGCTGCGGCTGGCCGCCTACAGCCTGTGCTTCGTGCTCGCGGGGGCGGCGGAGGCGTTCGCGATCGGCGTGGTCGGCGCGGGGCTGTTGTTCACTTTCCTCGGGGTGCTGCTGGCGGCGGTGTCGCGCTGCCTCTGGGTGCGCTGGGTCTCGGGCGGTGCCGCGGCGGTGCTGTTGACCGCGGCCGCGGCGTTGCACGGCCTGGGTCGGCTGCCGGTGCGCGACCTGGCGGGATATGCCGCCTCGCCGTGGACGGGGGCGAGCGCCCTGCTGCTGCTCGTGTTCGCGTGCGTTGTGGTTGTTTTCTGGGGGCGCCTGCGCGAGGGGCTGCTGCGGGCCAACGAGGACCGCCGGCTGGCCGAGGACCACTTCCGGATGCTGTTCGAGGTCGCGGGCGACGCCTCCCTGATCTTCGAGAGCGGGCGGGTGGTCGCGGCGAACCCGCAGGCGGAGGTGGCGTTCGGCCATGCGGGTGGCGCGCTCCTCGGGCTGGACTGGAACGCGCTCAGCGCCGAACGGCAGGCCAACGGCCGGGGCTCGGACGACGAGGCGCGCCGGCTGTTCGCCGCCGCGGTCGAGGAGGCCCAGCACTTCCGTTGGCTGCACCGGCGCGGCGACAACCGCATCTTCGAGGCCGAGGTCTCGCTCAGCAGCGTGCTGCGCGACACGCGGCGCATCCATCTCGCGATCGTGCACGATCTCTCCGACTACCGGATCGTGGAGCGCGAGAACCGCCTGCTCGCAACTGCGTTGAGCCACGCCGGCGAGGCGGTGGCGATCACCGACGCGGCGGGGGCGATTGTGTACGTCAACCGGGCTTTCGAGAAGATCACCGGGTACTCGCGCCACGAGGTGCACGGGCGCAACCCCCGCCTGCTCAAGAGCGGCCGGCACGACGCGGCCTTCTACCGCGAGCTGTGGACGACGATCACCGAAGGAAGGGTCTGGCGCGGCCGGCTCGAGAACCGCCGCAAGGACGGCAGCACCTTCACCGAGACCACCTGCATCACGCCGCTGCGCGACGAGCGCGGGGCGATCTCCCATTTCGTCGCCGTCAAACGCGACATTTCGCACGAGCTCGAGCTCGAGGAGCAGCTGGTGCAGTCGCGCAAGATGGAGGCGGTCGGCCGCCTGGCCGGCGGCATCGCGCACGATTTCAACAACATCCTCCAGGTGATCACCGGCAATGTGGCGATGGCGGGGATGGACGCCCCCGTCGGGCATCCGGTGCACGCGTCGCTCGACGAGATCGCCCGTGCGAGCGACCGCGCCGTGAACCTCGTGCAGCAGCTGCTCGCCTTCAGCCGCCGCGAGGCGCTCAAGCTGCGCCCGGTGGAGCTCGGCGGCCTGGTCGGCGACGCCAGCCGCATGCTGCGGCGCCTGATCGGCGAGGACATCGCCCTGGTCGTGGCGGTCGGAGGCCAGCCGCTGCATGTGTTGGCGGATCCGGTACGGGTCGAGCAGATCCTGCTCAACCTCTGCGTGAACGCCCGCGACGCGATGCCCGACGGCGGCCGCATCACCATCGAGGCGGAGGCGCTCGAGATCGACGAGGCCTTCTGCACCAACCGCCCGGAGGCGAAGCCCGGCCGCTACGTCGCGGTGGCGGTCTCGGACGACGGCTGCGGCATACCCAAGGAGATCCAGCACCGGATCTTCGAGCCGTTCTTCTCGACCAAGGAGGTGGGGCGCGGCACCGGGCTCGGCCTGGCCACCGTCTACGCGATCGTGCGCCAGCACGGAGGGTTCATCAATCTGTATTCGGAAATCGGGCTCGGGACAACGTTCCGCTTCTACCTCCCCGCGGCGCCCGCGCCGGCGCAGGCGGAGCCGACGGCGGCCGTGCCGGATGCCGCGGCGCTCCACGGCCGGGGCGAGACGATCCTCATCGCCGAGGACGACGAGCAGGTGCTCGCCATCGCCAACCGCGTCCTGGCGCAGTCGGGCTACCGGGTGCTCATGGCGCGGAGCGGCGACGAGGCGCTCGCGTTGCATGAGGCGCACGACGGCCCGATCCACCTGGCGATCCTCGATGTGGTGATGCCCCACCGCAACGGCCGGCTGACCCACGACGAGCTGCGGCGCCGCGACCCGGATCTGCCCGTCCTCTTCGCGACGGGCTACAGCTACCATCATCTCCAGGACGGGCTGATCGAGCAGGAGCAGGTGCTCCGCAAGCCGTTCACGCACCACGAGCTTCTCGTCCGCGTGCGCTCGGCGATCGACGGCGCGCCCGACGACGCGGTCGCCTCCGCGAACTGACCCCGCCCGGCCCCGGGCGGCTCAGCCGCGGAAGAGGGTGCCGGCCTTCCGGCCGAGCAGCACGCCGAGCGCGGCGATCGTGAGCGCGAGGAACGCCATCGCCCAGGTGCCGAGCGCCGACGCCAGATAACGCCCGTCGCCAAGCAATTGGTACAACTCGTAGATCGCCTTCGTGATCGGGAAGAACGCGGGCTTCTGCGCGAGGATGATCGAATCGGAGACCTCCAGCATCGCGAAGGCGAAGGCCAACAACCCGCCGGCGACGAGGTTGGCGGCGATCAGGGGGAGCGTGATCCGGCGCAACGCGCGCCAGGCGGTGGCCCCGAGGTTTTGCGCGGCCTCCTCGAGGGCGACCGGCGTCTGTTGGAGCCCGGCCACCGCGGCGCGCACCACATAGGGCAGGCGCCGTACGCCGTAGGCGATCACCAGCAGGAGGGTGGGGTTCTCGACCGGATCCAGCGCGGCGAAGGCGCGGCCCTCGCGTGTCATCGCGAGGTAGCCGAACGCGAGCACGAGGCCCGGCACGGCGAGCGGCAGCATCGCGAGGGAGTCGAGCAGGTTGCGCCCCGGCAGCCTGCTGCGCACGACAACCCAGGCGATGGCCACGCCGAGCACGAGGTCGAGCAGTGTCGCGAGGGCGGCGTACCGCAGGCTGTTGCCGATCGAGGGGACGGTGAGCTCATGCCCGAGGGCGAGGCGGAAGTTCTCGAGCGTGAACTCCCCGGGGAGCAGCGTGGCGTACCAGTCCCGCGAGGAGGCGACGAGCACCACGCCCACATGCGGCAGCAGCGCCAGACTTAGCACGCCGGCGAAGAGCGCCGTCACCAGCGCGGCCCGCCACCAGGCCAGACGCCGCGCGGGGGAGGCGGTGGACGCGCGTCCCATCATCGCGTGCCCGGCCCGGCCGAACAGGCCCCGGCCCACCGCGTAGAGCGCCACGCTGGTGAGCAGCAGCAGTGCGACGAGAGCGTACGGGGCGGGGTTGCCCGTCATCTCCTTGAGGAGCGCGAAGAGCTGGTACGGCGCGACCCGATCGTAGTCGAAAACCAAGGGCACACCGAGTTCGGTGAACGACCAGATGAAGACGATCGTGCCGCCGGCAAAGAGCCCGGGGCGGATCAGCGGGAGCGTGATGCGGCGGAAACGCCGGAGCCCGGTGCAGCCGAGGTTGGCGGCGGCCTCCTCCATCGCGGGGTCGACATTGGCCAGGGCGGCGACGGCGTTGAGGAAGATGATCGGGTAGAGGTTGAGCGCTTCGGCGAGCGCCACGCCCCAGAAGCGGCCGTGCGCCAGCCAGTCGATGGTGTTTCCGCCGGCGAGCAGGCCGATCTGGGTGAGCAGGGCGTTGAGCGCGCCGTACTGGCCGAATATCTGCCGCAGGCCGATCGCGCCGACGAACGGCGGCAAGACGAGCGGCACGAGGATCAGGGCGGTCAATACGGCCCTGCCCGGGAAGCGGAACCGCTCGGCGCAGTAGGCGAGCGGCAGGCCCAGCGCGAACGCGAACAACGTGGTGACGCAGGCGAGCAGGAGGGAGTTGAACAGGCCCGCGCGGTAGAGCGGGTGCGCGAGCACGGCGGCGAGGTGCGCGAGCGTGAAGTGGCCGTCGGCGTCGACGAACCCGCCGTGCACGATCTGCGCGACGGGCCACACGAGGAACGCGCCGAAAAACGCGACCACGGCGAGGAGGACCAGGCTGGCGAGCCAGCGGGACATGCGAGCGGACTGTCGCCGCGAAGCGACGCCCCGCCAAGGGGAAAGTCCGGCGAGGATCGTGGACTGCGCTCGCGCGGGCCGACGGGAAAGCTGTCACGCCCCGGCGGCGAGGCGGCGGAGGGCGGCGCGGTCGGTCTTGCCCTGGGGGGTGTGAGGCCAGTCCGCCACGGCCAGCCAGCGGCGGGGCAGCTTGTGCGGGCTGAGCGTGGCGCGGAGCGTGCGTTCGACGGCGGCGAGGTCGGGCTGGTCCGCGGCGGGGAAGAGCGCGGCGACGCCTTCGCCCCAACGCGCGTCGGGCACGCCGCAGACGAGGACCTCGGAGAACGCGCCAGTCGCGCGCAACGCCGCCTCGATCTCCGCGGGATGGACCTTCTCACCGCCGGAGTTGATGGCGGCATCGGCGCGGCCCGCGAGGTGGAGACGGCCGTGGGCGTCGAGGAGGCCGAGGTCCTCGGAAAGGAGCGGTCCGACGGCGCGCCGGGTGGGCCAGTATCCCAGAAACAGCGACGCGGCGGTGATCTCGATCCGGCCGAGGTGGCCGGGCGGGGAGGACCGGCCGGTCTCGGCGTCGACGATGCGGACGGCGGCGTGGGGGAGCGGCGAGAGTCCCGCGCGGCCGGCGAGGAAATCGGCGGGCGCCTGCGCGGCGAAGACGGCGGCGGTCTCGCTCGCCCCGTAGGCGATCGCGAGCGGCAAGCGCTCGGCGCGAGCGCGCGCGAGCAGCGCGGCACCGGCGGGTGCGCCGCCGAGCAGGATGGCGGCGAAACCGCGCAACCACGCGCAGGCGGCGGGATCCTCGGCGAGGCGTTGGAGCTGGGTGGGCACGAGCGAGAGGATCCAGCCGCCGGTGACGGCGGGAAGCGCGGGGCGGCGGCCGGCGGCGACCGCGTGCCAGTCGCCGAGCCGGAGCTCGCCGCCGGTGGCGAGGGCACGCACGAGTTGCTGGAAACCGCTCACGTGATGGAGGGGGAGCAGGCAGAGGCTGTTGAGCGGCGCGCCGCCGAGCCACGTCTGCAGCGCGAGCGCGGCGGCGGCGAGCGTATCCGGCGAGTGGGTAGCGAAGCGCAGCGCGCCGCTGCTGCCGCCGGTGGCGATGAGGACGCGGGGCCCAGAGCTGCCGGCCGGGGCGGCGTGGTCTACAGATGGAGAGGCGGAGGCATCGCCGTGGCCTGCGGGGGCCAGACGGAGCGCCTCGGCGGCGGCGCGTTCGGCGGCGGTCCAGTGCGGGTTGCAGAGGAGAATGCTGCGGCCGGCGGCGAGCGCGACGACCGCACGCGCGGCGAACTCGAGCGGGTCGGCATGGGCGATCGCCAACGGGACGGTGTCGGCGCCGAGGCCGACGAACTCCCCGGTGCAGCGGGCCGCGG
>JAEZSJ010000132.1 GCA_023443985.1 Verrucomicrobiota bacterium
AAGTCACTCCATCGAGTCGCAGCTCGCGCTGCGACAAGTCACACTGGTGATGAAACCGCCGGATGCGTGAACCGCACGTCCGGTGGTGTGGGAGCTGGGGGAGGCAACCTCCCCCGGCTACCCGATCCCGGATTCCGGAGCCGCGCCGGGTGCCCCCTACCCGAGCAGCGCGTCGCGCAATGCGCGCATCTTCAGCTCGGTCTCCGCCCGCTCCGCCGCCGGATCCGACCCCTCGACGATGCCCGCCCCGGCATACAGCCGCGCGGTGTCGCCCTGTATCAAGGCCGAACGGATACCGACCAGAAACTCGCCGTCGCCGCGGTGGTCCACCCACCCGAGTGCGCCGGCGTACAGCCCACGGTCGAACGGCTCGAGCTCCCGCAAATGCGCCACCGCCGCCTCCCGCGGCGACCCGCCCACCGCGGGGGTCGGGTGCAGTTCGCCGAGGATGCGCAACAGGTCGCCCCCGGGCGCGAGCGTCGCCTCCACGGGCGTGCACAGGTGCTGCACATTGGGCAGTTGCCGCACGCGCGGCCTGCCTGGGCGCGCCGCCGTCACGCCCAGGTTCCCCAGCCGACGCAGGATCGAATCAAGCACCAACCCCTGTTCCCGCATGTCCTTCGCGCTGTGCAGAAGCTGCCGTGCCAGCGCCGCATCCTCCACGGCCGTGCGGCCGCGCGGGGCCGATCCGGCCAGCGCCTCCGTGCGCAGTCGGCCCGCGGCCACTGCAACCAGCCGCTCCGGCGACGCGCCGATGAAACTGGCGCCCGCGCCGTTGCCGGCGGAGAAGCTGTAGCAGTCGGGGAAACGCCCCCGCAGCGCCGTGAGCGCCCGCAGCGGATGGAAACGCCGCGTCGCCCGCAGGTCGCGCGCCCGCGCCAGCACGATCTTCCGGTATCGGCCCGCCTGGATCGCCGCCACACCGGCGGCGACATTGGCCGCATACCCGGCCTCGGGGCCCGTCTCGCGTTCGTCGGTGATCGCGCCCTCCAACGCGTCATCAAACGCTGGCGACACATAGTCGAAGGCGCCGAACTTCGCATGCGCGCGCCAGATGCGCTCGGCGGCGGCGGGCACATCGGTGTCGGGGCCGACAACCGTGTTCGCCACGGCGACCGAGCAGTCGCCGCTGCGCGCCACCTGCCACCGCGGCACGAACACCCGGCCGGCGGGGAACGCCGCCCCGGGCGCCGCCTCGTCGGCGAAACCAAACGTGGCGAAGAAAAGCGGTCCGCCGAACGGCACCTGCACCGCGCCCACGGCCACCGTGCGCGCCAACGTTCGCCGCACAAAGTCCGCCGCCGTGGCGAAACGGTCGGGCCCGGCGCAATCGCAGGCGACCACCGCCTCCGCGCCGGCCAGCGCGACATCCGCCGCCGGTCGTTCGACGTAGAAGTGCAGCTCCTCCGGCTCGAAGATCGACTCCAGCACCGCCAACGGATCGAGGCGTTCGGCCTCGATGGAGATGCTCACGAGGCGCGGCTGGCCGTCGGTGGCGGCCTGGGTCCTCACGTCCGCCAGGAAGCTCGAGAGCGCCTCGAGCGAGCGGTTGGCGAGCGGGTCGAGCGGGAGGATCGTCATGGCGGCGAGGGCGGCGGGGAACGCGTGCCGGAGTGAAGCGTCCCCGGCGCGGTTTGGCCAGTTCTGTCGGCGCGGCCGCGGGCGACGATCACACCGCCGGCGGCCCGGCGTCGCCCCTCGCGGGAACCGCCGCCGGATATCCGGTCTGGCGCAGCGCCTCGAAGGTGGCGATGCCCGCCGCGGTGGACAGGTTCAGCGAGCGCAGCTCGGTGTTGGCGTGGGGGATCGTGATCCGCTGCGCGCGCCCGAGCTCGGCGTGCAGCCACTCCGGTGCGCCGGAGCCCTCGTTGCCGAACACCAGCCCGTCGCCGTCTTCGTAGTGAACTTCCCAGAACGAACGCGCCCCCTTCGTGGTGAGCAGCCACAGCCGGCTTGGGCGCGCCGGACTCGCCCGGAACTCCTCCCAGTTGCGGTGGTGGTGCAGATCGAGCGAATACCAGTAGTCCATGCCCGCCCGCCGCAGATGTCGGTCGGTGATGGTGAACCCGAGCGGATGGATCAGGTGCAACCGGCAGCGCGTGATCGCGCACATCCGGCCGACATTGCCGGTATTCTGCGGAATCTCCGGCTGGAAAAGGACGATGTGAATCATTTGTCAAAACCCGGACCGTCGCTCGGGCGCCGGGGGGAAATGGTTTGTAAGCACTCCGGCCGGAGACTAGCAAAGCCCGACTTAACCGTTCCGTGACCCCCACCGAAAATACCGCCCCGGCCAAGAAGGTGTTGATCGTCGACGACGAGAAATCGTTCACGGAGCTGCTCGCCCAGATCCTGAACGACAACATGACCTGCGCGGTGGAGTCCTACAACCGGCCGGCGGACGCCCTGAAGGCCATCCAAGCCGGTCAGGTCGCGGTGCTGGTGACCGACTACTACATGCCGGTGATGAACGGAATCGAGCTGATCCGCAACCTGCAGCTGGCCCAGCCGACCGTGCCCGCTATCCTGATCACCGGACACAGTCTGAAATTCGGTGAGGAGGAGATGCGGCGCCTGCCGGCCCTGAAGGCGGTGCTCGCGAAGCCGTTCGGGTGGCGCAAGCTCGCGGACCTGTTGATCCAGCATTGGCCGGACGAGAACCGGCCAAGGATCAAGGATCTCGCCTGAGGCCGTTCCGGCGCCGGGCCGCCGTTCCTCGGGTGTGCGCAGTGGTCCGCCCCATGCCGGGCGGCCGGACCGGGGGTTGCGCGGACCGAGACGGCCCGCATTCTGCGGCGCCATGACGCCTCGTCTCGCCGCCGCTGTAGCGCTCACCACCCTCGCCCTGTTCTGCGCCGGCTGCGGTCCGCGCAAGACACTGGTGGAGACGGGGCGTCACGAAGGCGCCCTGCATCTCGCGCTCGGCTCCGAACCCGGCGAACTCGACCCGCAGCGGCAGATCAACATCGACCAGATGAACGTCTCGCTCGCGCTCTTCGAAGGCCTCACGGCACTCGACGAACGCACCTCCCTGCCGGTCCCCGGCGCGGCGGAAAGCTGGACGACCTCCGCCGACGGCCTCACCTGGACTTTCCGCCTGCGGCCGAATCTCCGTTGGTCGGACGGCGCGCCGCTCACGGCCGATGATTTCGCGTGGTCGCTCCGCCGAGCGCTCTCGCCCGCGCTCGCCTCGGAGTACGCCTACGTTCTCCACCCGATCCGCGGGGCCGCCGTGTTCAACTCCCGAGGACACACCGGAGCGGACGAGCTCGGCGTGCGCGCCGTCGACCCGCTCACGCTCGAGCTCACGCTCGAGCGGCCGGCGCCGCTGCTGCCCGCGATCCTCGCCCTGCCCGTCGCGTTCCCAATTCCCCGCCAGGCGCTCGCCGCCGCTGCGCAGGCCGGCGACGAACGCCACTGGACGCGCCCCCGGTTCCTCGTCGGCAACGGCCCGTTCAAGCTCGTGGAGTGGTCGCCCAACCACCAGTTGGTGACGGTACGCAACGAATACTTCCACGAGCCGGCCAGGCTCAACCGGCTCGTGTTCCACCCCTACGAGCAGGCCTCCGCCCAGGAATCCGCCTTCCGCGCGGGCCAGCTCCACGTCACCTCCGAGCTGCCCGCCACGCGTCTCGCCCACTACCGGACCGAGGCGCCCGCGATGCTGCGCACGGAACCGGTCCTCGAGTCGCACTTCCTCCGCTTCAACACCACCCGTCCGCCCTTCGACGACGCCCGCGTCCGGCGGGCGTTCGCCCTGGCGATCGACCGCCCGGCCCTGGTCGGGCAGGTGGCGCGGGGCGGGCAGGCGGCCGGAAGCACGCTCTGCCCCGCCGGACTCCCCGGCTACACGCCGCCACCAGGGTTTGGACACGATGCGGCCGGGGCGCGGGCGCTGCTCGCGGCCGCCGGTTTCCCCGAAGGCCGCGGCTTCCCGGCGGTCGAGACGATCACGTTCAACACCGACCTCAACCTCAAGGTCCTCGAGTCGCTCCAGCAGCGCTGGCAGACGGAGCTCGGCGTCACGGTCGTCCTCGCTCCGAAGGAGAAGAACACCTGGATCGCCGACGAGCGCCGGCTGGCCTACCAGATCTCGCTCGCGCGCTGGATCGCCGACTACGCCGACCCGGTCGCCTTCCTCGAGCTCTTCCTCGCGGGCGGAGGCAACAACGCCACCGGCTGGGCCGACGCCGAGTACGACCGACTCGTTCAGGACGCCGCCGCCGAGATCGATCCGGCCCGGCGCAACGCGCTGTTCCAGTCCGCCGAGCGGCGGTTGCTGGCCGCCGCCCCGATCGCCCCGCTGTACCACGGGACACGCAGCTATCTCGCCCATCCGGCCGTGCGGGGCTGGGAGCCGGCCCTGCTCGGCTTCCGCCGTTACCAGCACCTGTGGCTGGAATGAACGGGTCCGCGGGCAGGCGCGTCAGTGGCGCGAGCGCATCACGCGGGCGATGTCGCGGTCCTGCTCCCGCTTCTTGATGTCGTCGCGCTTGTCGTACTGCTTCTTGCCTGTCGCCAGGCCGATCTCGACCTTGACCAGCGCCTCCTTGAAATAGAGCCGCAGTGCCACCAACGCCTTGCCGGTGGTCTCGAGCTCCTGAGTGATCTTGCGCAGCTGGCTGCGGTGGAGGAGGAGTTTCCGCGCGCGCCGCGGGTCGCATTTCACGTACCCGCTGAACTCATACTCCTCGATGTGCAGCCCATGGAGCCAAGCCTCGCCGCGTTCGATGCGGGCGAAGGCGTCGGCCAGCTGCGCCCGGCCGGCCCGGATGGACTTCACCTCGGCGCCGCGGAGGGCGATGCCCGCCTCGAAGCGCTCGTCGATGAAATAGTCGCGCAACGCCTTCGGGTTGCGGACCTCGGTGTAGCGTTCCTGTTTCTTGGCTGCGGCCACGGCGTCAGGGCGCCCGCGGAGTGCAGGGCGAAGCGGACGTCACGCCCGCCGCCGCCGCGCGACCGCCGGCGGAATCACTCGGCGAACTCGTAGTGGATCTTGCCCTCGATGATTTCGCGCAGGGCGATGTCCTCGAGATTGAGCTTCTCCAGGGACTCCACGAGCGGACGGCTGCCGCGGCGCAGTTGTTTCACGCGGCGCGAAACCACGTTGATGAGCAGGTTCGCGTCGATGATGACTTTTTGCGCTTCTTTCAGGTATTCGTCTCTCACGGAGTCCTCCTTGGAAAATGAAGAGGTACACAAGGCGGCCCGCCTCCCGCACGGTCAAGAGTGAAGTTCGCCACGTTTTCCCGGATCTTCGCCGGCGACTTGCCGCGGCTGTCGTTCCGGGCACGATGCCGGCCATGTGGATTGCCTGGACGACGATCGACGCGAAGGAGACAGCCGAGCGCCTCGCGCGCTCCGTGATGGAACACCGTCTCGCCGCCTGCGTGCAGATCGATGGGCCGGTCACCTCCTACTACTGGTGGCAGGGCAAGCTCGAGCGTGCGGAGGAATGGCGGCTGATGTTCAAGTGCACCCCCGAGCAGCTGCCCCTGCTGGAAGGGCGGGTTCTGGCCGAGCACGTGTACGAAACCCCGGAATGGGTCGCCGTGCGCGCTGAACATGTGGGGGAAAAATACTTGAACTGGGCATTCGAGAGCCCTTCACTCGCCGACTTTTCCAACGAAACCAACGCCTAACCGCAGTCCGGACCATGTCCCAGCACAACAGCTTCCGCTCCTCCGCCACCACCGGAGCCAAACGTAATGTCCTCAAGCGCTTCGAGCGCGTCGAGCTCCTCAAGAAACGCGGCCAGTGGAAAGAGGGCGAGCGCGTGATGGGCCTGCGCAAGACCAAGCCCGAGGCCTGAGTCGCGTTTCGCATTCCAATCCTTCAGGGCAGCGCCACCGCGGGGCTGCCCTTTCTTGTGCCCATGAACACCACTGCACCCGCCCCGGAGCCGACCTCCATCCAGCCGGCCCGCCCCGGCCTGCTCAAACGTCTCTACAATTGGGTGCTGCACTGGGCCGACACCCGCTACGGACTGCCGGCGCTCTTCGTCCTCGCCTTCGTCGAGTCGTCGTTCTTCCCGATCCCGCCGGACGTCCTCCTGATCGCGCTGTGCATGGGCGCACCGAGGAAGTCCTTCAAGTTCGCCGCGTGGTGCGCCGCCGGCTCCGTGCTCGGCGGTATCGGCGGCTATTACATCGGCTACGCCGCCGAGCCCTTGGGCCGCTGGATCATCTTCGATCTGCTCCACTACGGCGCGGCGTGGGACAAGGTCGCCGAACTCTACGGTCACAACGCCTTCCTCGCCATCCTCGCGGCGGCGTTCACCCCGATCCCCTACAAGGTGTTCACCATTGCCGCCGGTGTGTTCCACGAACAGGTCCCCCTGCTCACCCTCGTCGCGGCGTCCGCACTGGGTCGCACCGGGCGCTTCATGCTGGTCGCCGGCACGATCTTTTTCTTCGGCCCGCCCGTGAAACGCCTGCTCGACCGCTACCTCGAATGGGCCGTCCTCGGCCTTTTCGGGCTGGGCGTGCTCGGCTTCGTGGCGATCAAGTACGTATTCTGACCAACTTTACGGCGACGCGAAGCCACTCCCCGGATACAGATCTCCCGGGACCCGGGCGGAGGGTGGCTGTGCACCGCGACCGCGGGACGCGCCGCCGCGTCCCCGCAGGCTCAGGCGGCGGCGAGCGCTTCCAGATGTTCGCAGAACACCGCTTCACCCGCGGACACGCGGGCCAGGAGTTCGTCGGCGAGGGCTTCGGTGAGGTGGTCCCAGATGGAGGTAAGTGCGTTCATAAGTCGGTGCCGCAGAAATAAACGACGCGTGCAACAAACGCGAGGCGGCCCCACGACTTTCTCGCAAAAAACCCGCTAGTTTCCGGCCCGGGTCGCGACCGGATGCGGCGCACCCGGGAGGCCGGCGCCGCGGGTCGCGCCAACCCTCGGCCGCCCGAGACACGGGACTCGACAACTCCCGCGGCGGCCGGCATTCCCCGGGTGCTCGGCGCGGTTGTTGCTGAGCCAGCCCCACACCCTGTATGAGCTCTTCCCCGACCAGTGCCACTCAGGCCCCGGCGATCCGCGACGATCGCTTCCCGGCCGGCATCCCCTTCATCGTCGGCAACGAGGCCGCCGAGCGCTTCAGCTACTACGGGATGCGGCAGATCCTGTACATCTACCTCGTGGGGTTGTTCACCGGATTCGTCGCGGAGAACGCCCTGCCCGCCGCCGAACTGTCGGAGGCCAAGGTGCGCGCCACCCAGGCCGTGCACGTCTTCATGGCGGGCGTCTACCTGTTCCCGATGATCGGCGCCATCCTCGCCGATCGCCTGCTGGGAAAGTACCGCGTGATCTTCTGGGTCTCGCTGATCTACGTGGCCGGGCATGCCGCCCTCGCTGTCGCCGGGCGCTTCGGGGTGCTCGGCAACTTGGGCGGAGCCGAGACGGCGATGTTCGTCGGCCTCGGGCTGATCGCGATCGGCTCGGGCGGCATCAAACCATGCGTCTCGGCCAACGTCGGCGACCAGTTCACCGCCGCCAACGGCCACCTCGTCCCGAAGATCTTCCAGATCTTCTATTTCACGATCAACTTCGGCTCCTTCTTCGCCAGCGTCCTCACCCCCGTGCTCTACAAGCAGTTCGGGCCCGAGGTGGCGTTCGGAGTGCCGGGGGTGCTGATGGCGGTCGCGGCGGTCGTCTTCTGGCTGGGCCGCCGCCGGTTCGTCCGCGTGCCGCCCAAGCCAGGCGGGATTCTCGGCGGCATCGACTTCGCCGCGTCGTCGCTGATGGCGGCGCCGCTGCTGCTCGGCATCTATGTCGCCGTCGAGAAGTCGGAGACGATCGTCCACGCCGTGATGGAGAACGGTTCCGCCGCGCTCGGGCCCGCGCTGGCCGACACCGCCGCGTCGTATTGGTATCTCGGTGTCGCCGGCGCGGTGGCCCTCCTCGCCGGTCTGGTCCTCGCGCTCAAACGGCAGTCGCTGCAGGAGGACAGCGGCTTCCTCGCCGTCATCCTCTACTGCTGGCGCCACCGCGGCGAACGCGTCGCGGGCGAGGGGTTCTGGGAGCCGGCGCGCCGCCATTTCGGCGACGAGGCCGCCGAGGGCCCGCCGGCGGTGCTGCGGATCATCTTCGTGTTCTCCATGGTGAGCGTCTTCTGGGCGCTCTTCGACCAGCACTCCTCGACCTGGGTCGAGCAGGCGAAGGCGATGGATCTCCGCCTGGTCCTGCCCGCCGCCGTCTGGAACGGCTGGGTGGTGCCGGGCACGATCGCCGGCGCGGTGGTCGGCGCGCTCTGGCTGTTCCTCTGGGTGTCCAACATCCGGATTCCCCGGGCGGTGCCGTTCGCGCTCGCCGGCGCGGTCGCCCTGTGGGGCGTGGCGGCCGGAGCCCTCCATCTGGCCCGGCCGGAGTGGACCACGCTCGACCTGCTCCCCGCCCAGATCTCCGCCCTCAACCCGCTGCTGGTGATGATCATCATCCCGCTGCTGAGCCTCGGCGTCTACCAGCCGCTCGAACGCCGCGGCCGACCGCTGCGCCCCCTGAAACGCATGACCATCGGCATGGTGCTGGCCGCGCTGTCGTTCGTGGCGGTCGCGCTCCTGCAGGCGCGCATCGAGGCCGCCGGTCCCGGCGAGATCCACGTGCTGTGGCAGATCATTCCCTACGTGATCATCACCACCTCCGAGGTGCTCGTCTCCATCACCGGGCTCGAGTTCGCCTACACCCAGGCGCCGCGGGCGATGAAGTCGACGATCATGGGCTTCTGGCTGCTCTCGGTCACGTTGGGCAACATCCTCGTCGCCTTTCTCGCCCCGCTCCAGACGCTCTCGCTCACCACCTTCTTCTGGACCTTCGCGGGCCTGATGGGCGTGGCCGCATTGATCTTCGCAGTGATCGCGTCGTTCTACCGCGGCAAGAGCTACCTGCAGCCGGCCGAGTAGCCCTCGTCCCGCGGTCCCGCTTCCGCCGCGGCGGGGCGCCGTCCGATGCCCGCCTCGCCCGCCCGGGCCGGCCCATGCGCCGCTCTCGCCTTCGGCGTTGTGCCCGGCCGGGCCCTTCGCATGATCGCGCCGGTCCCCACGCCGCCCTTCGTTACAACCCTCAAGTACCATCCATGAAGCACGCCCTCCGCACCCTCGCCGCCTTCGCCCTCGTCGCCGCCGTCGCCGTCCGCGCCGACGATGTCACCGATAATCTCAGCGCCGCCCAGGAAGCCTACGAGGCCGGCAACTACACCCAGGCCATCACCGCGCTCGACGCCGCGAACCAGTTCATTCGCCAAAAGAAGGCCGAGCTGGTGGCGAAACTGCTCCCCGACGCCCCCAAGGGCTGGGAAGCCTCCGAGCCCGAGACCGAAGCCGCCGCGGCCGCCCTGCTCGGCGGCGGCGTCACCGCCAGCCGCAGCTACAGCCGCGGCGACGCGAGCGTGACGCTGAAGATCCAGTCCGACTCCGCGGTGATGCAGTACGCGATGATGTTCAGCAATCCCATGCTCCTCGCCGCGAGCGGGGCGAAACTGGAGACGATCAAGGGCCAGTCGGTCAGCGTCGCCTTCGAGAAGGGCGGCAACAGCGGCAGCATCAAGGCCGTGGTCGAAGGCCGCTACTACCTCGAGATCGAGGGCAGTGGAGTGACCGTCGACGACCTCCGCACCTTCGCCAAGGCGTTCGACTTCGCGAAGCTCGCCGCGACCAAATCAGCGCCCGCCGGTCCCGCGGCGCGGTCTGACCCGCAGCCGCTGCCACCCGCCCGACCCGGCGCCTTCGCGCCGGGTCTTTTGTATCCTGTCTCCCGGTTACAAGCCGGACCTAGCCGCCGGCCAACCACCGGCGGAAGTCCCGCACCTGGGTCGGCGTCCCGAGCACCAGCAGCACATCTCCGGTCTCGAGGCGGTCGGCCCCGGTCGGATTGAGCCGGCGTTCGTCGCCCCGTTGGATCCCGGCGATCTGGACACCCGCCACCTGGCGCGGATCGAGGGTGGCCAGCGTCTGGCCGGCGTGTGGTGAGTTTTCCGGCACACGCACCCGGTGGATCACCAGATCGCTCATCGCGGCACCGTCCGCCTTCTGCTCCGCCCGCTCCAACTCCTCGCGGGCGGACGCGAGCTGGGAGTGCACGCCGAGCAGCAGGAGACGGTCGAGCGGATACAACACCGTCTCGCCGCCGGGGTTGATGAGCCCCGAGCCATGGCGGTCCACGCCGACCACCGCGCAGCCGTGGCGCCGCCGCAGGTCCAGTTCCCGCAGCGAACGGCCCGCCACGCTGGCGTTCTCGGGCAGCACCGTCTCCTCGATGTGCAGATCCCAGTCCTGGGGCGTCTGCGCCAGCAACGCCGCCGCGCCGCCGCCGTTGTCGGTGGCCGTCAGGTTCGCCTGCAACTGCACCTCCATGTGGCTGTGCCAGTACACGAGCTTGCGCCACAGCACCGCGAGCACCACCGCCGCCACACCGACCACGGCGAGCAGCACCCAGCCCCGCCGCGGATGCGCGGGCGACACCGCGGCCAGCCAGAAGAACAAGGCCGCCCCGCCCGCGATCTTCAGGCCGGTCTGGACCACCGGGCGCAGGATCGCGGCGTTCGGCAGATCCCGCGTCGTCGTCTCGGCCAGCATCATCGCCAGCACGGCGAGATTCCGCCAGATCGCGACGCACACCGCCAGCACCACGAGGCCGAGCACGCCCCAGAAGACCAGCTGGGAGAACTGCGGCAGCACCGCGTCGAGCCCGGCGAACTCGCGCACCGCGCGCTCCAGCGGCGGCGCAAACAGCAACAGGCCCGAGCCGAACGCCACCCCGACGCCGATCTGCAGCACGCGCTTGCGGCTCAGCCGCCACAGCACGTTGCCCGCCCCGCGCAGTTGCACGCGCTCGAGCCAGTTGCGGTACTCGTCCAGCAGCCGCACGACCGAGGCAGGCTGCCACCGCAGCAACACCCCGGCGAGCGGCTCCGCCCGGGCCGTGAGCATGGGCGCCACCAGCGCCGTGATGAGCGCCACGCCGACCGACAGCGGCTGGTATTCACGCGGCAACACACCGGTCGCCACGCCGAGCTGGGCCGCGATGAAGCCGAACTCCCCCAGCGGGGTGAGCGACAGTCCGCCCTCGAGGGCGACACGCGCAGGCTGGCCGGTGAACAGCAGCGCGAGCGAACACGCCAGCGGCCGCGCGACCAGCGCGAAGGCGGCCACCACGAGGACCTGCCACCAGATGTCCGCGAGCCCGTGCACATCGATCATCATCCCGATCGCCACAAAGAACACCGCGCTGAAGACGTCGCGCAATCCGCTGAACGCCCGCTCGAGCGCCCCGCGCTGCGGCGCGTCCGCCAGAACGACGCCGAGCAGGAACGCCCCCAACGCCAGGGAGTAGCCGGCACTCTGGGCGCCGAACGCGAGCAGACACAGCAGGCCGGCCACCAGCAGGGTCCGCAGCTCGTCGTTGCCGCTGCGGTCGATCCGGCGCAGCAGCCAGGGCATCAGCAACATGCCGCCCACGCCCAGCAGCGCCACGAAGGCGCCCATCCCGCCGAGCGTGGCACCGATGCGGACCTCCCCCGCACCTCCAAGTTTCACATACGAAGTCAGCAGCGCCAGCATCACCACGGCGACCACGTCCTCGAGCACCGTGATCGCGCCCGCGTACTGCCCGCCCGGGGAGTGCAGCCGGCCCGCATCGAGCAGCGATTTGCCCACGATGGCCGAGCTCGAGCTCACCAGCATGCCCGCCAGGAAAAGCCCCTGCACGCCGTCGAGGCCGAGCGCCGGCGCCATCGCCCGCGAGAGCGTCACCACCGCCACGGCGCCCAACGCCGTCGCGACCAGCAGCGACAGGCCCAACGCCTTGATGCGCCGCAGGCTCAGTTGCATCCCGATCGAGAACATCAGGAACACCAGCCCGAGCTGCGCGAGCGTCTGGATGCGGTCGCCGTCCGTCACCAACGAGGCGGGCGGCGTGTACGGGCCGACGATCAGTCCGGCCAACAGGTAGCCGACGACCGACGAGAGCCCGATGCGCTTGCAGCCCCAGCCGGCGAGAGCCGCCACGAACACGACAATCCCCAGGTCTCGGATGAACTCGATGCCGCTCATGGCGGCAGCTTTCGCGATCCCTCCCGCGCTGCAAGAGTCCATTCCCACCGGAGGGCCTTTTCTTTTGACTTCGCCAACCCCCGGCAAATGCTTGCGCCAGAATCACCTGCCCGCCCGGCCCGTACCTCAAACCGCGACCATGATCGGCAACCTCTTCGGCGTCCTTTCCAACGACATCGGCATCGATCTCGGCACGGCCAACACGCTCGTGTACGTCAAGGGCAAGGGCATCATCCTGCGCGAGCCCAGCGTCGTTGCGATCGACGCCGCCTCCCGCCGCGTCCTCGCCGTGGGCGACGAGGCCAAACGCATGCTCGGCCGCACCCCGGGCAACATCAACGCCATCCGCCCCATGAAGGACGGCGTCATCGCCGATTTCGACATCACCGAGGCCATGCTGCGCTACTTCATCAAGAAGGTGCAGAACAACTCGAAGATGATCCCGCCGCGCGTCGTCATCGCCATCCCCTCCGGCATCACCGAGGTCGAGAAACGCGCGGTCAAGGAAAGCGCCATCCACGCCGGTGCCCGCGAAGTGCTCCTGCTCGAGGAGCCCATGGCCTCCGCCATCGGCGTCGGCCTGCCCGTCGAGGAACCCGCGGCCAACATGATCGTCGACATCGGCGGCGGCACCACCGAGGTCGCCATCATCTCCCTGGCCGGCGTTGTCTTCTCCAAGTCCATCCGCGTCGCCGGCGACGAGCTCGACCTCGCCATCATCAGCTACATGAAGCGGGCGTACAACCTGCTCATCGGCGAGCGCACCGCGGAGGAGATCAAGATCCGGGTCGGCTCGGCGTATCCGCTCGAGGAGGAACTCACCCTCGAGGTCAAGGGCCGCGACTCCGTCGCCGGCCTGCCGAAGACCATCCACATCACCTCGCAGGAGATCCGCGAGGCGCTGGCGGACACGGTCGCCTCCATCGTCGACGCCGTCCGCAACGCCCTCGAGCGCTGCCCGCCCGAGCTCTCCGCCGACCTCGTCGACCGCGGCTTCGTCATGGCCGGCGGCGGCGCGCTCATCCGCGGCATCGACCGCCTCCTCTCCGAACGCACCGGCCTGCCCGTCACCATCGCCGACGATCCGCTCAGCGCCGTGGCCAACGGCACCGGCGCCGTCCTCGAGGACCTCAACTGGCTGCTCGGTCGCCTCACCGGTGAGCGCACCGGCTGACCTCCGCGCCGGCCGCCCGCACCGCCCGCCGAGGAGCCGCCGTGTCGCCCCTGCAATTCGTCCGCCAGCGGCCGTTCGCCGTCCTCGCGGTGGTCGCCGTCTTCTGGCTGCTCGTGCCGACCGCGTTCAAACGCCTCGCGCGGGTCAGCCTCTTCGAGTTCGGCGCCCCGGCCGACTTCGCCGCCTCCTACGCCCGCGACCTCCAACAGTACTGGTCGCTGCGCACGCGGACGAAGAACGAGCTCCTGCAGACCGCCCGCGACCTCGCGAACCTCAACGCCAGCTATGAGCTGCGCATCCAGGAGAACGACTCCCTGCGCGAGCAGGTCCAGCGGCTCGAGGAGACGCTCCACCTGCCATCGGCTCCTGAATACCGCACCGAGATCGCCCGGGTCGTGCGCCGCGAGTTTGGCACCTGGTCGCAGCGCCTGGTGATCCGCAAGGGCCGCAACGCCGGCATCCCCGTGGGGGCCCCGGTCGTGTTCACCGGCGGCGTCGTCGGGCGCGTCGCCGAAGTCCACGCCTACACCGCCGTCGTCGACCTCGTGAGCAGCCCCACCCTGCGCATCGCCGCCATGGTCGACGGCGATTCGCGCCCGTTCAGTTTCGAGGGCGGCCCCAACCCGCCGTTCGCCCAGGCCCGCGGCGCGGTCGAGTTCGTCCCGCTCGACATCTACGCCAGCGAACAGGCGCCCAAGCGCATCGTCACCGCCGGTCTCGGCGGCGTCTTCCCCGCCGGCATCGTCATCGGCCACGTGCAGACGCTCGAGCTCGACACCGGCGGCCTGTTCAAGAGCGGCACCGTCCTGCTCGATCCCCGCCTCAACGAGCTGCACGAGGTGGCCGTGCTCGTGGCGCTCACCCCCGGGCAACCCTGACGCCATGGATCCGCGCTGGGTGGTCATCGTGCTGGCGAACGCGTTCCTGCTCTTCGTCGAGGGACAGCTGAACCACTATCTCGCCCACCTCCCCGTCTCCATCTTCCTGGGCGGGCTCGCGCTCCCTGTCGCCGGTCTTCGGTTACGCCAGCGACCGGGGCTGATCGCCATGTTCCTGAGCGGACTGCTGATCGACGCCGGCCGGCCCGTGCCCTTCGGCGCCTCCGCCCTGCTGCTGGCCACGTTCTTCACGGCCTGGCACT
>JAEZSJ010000144.1 GCA_023443985.1 Verrucomicrobiota bacterium
GCCGTGACGGGCGCAAGCGGGAGGAGGGAGCGGCCGTTGATCGTCCAGTTGACGGCGCTGGCGAAGACGAGCGTGCCGAGCACCCAGAGCGCGAGCAGGAGCGAGTCGGCGGAGCGTTTGTGGCGGAGGTCGGCCGCAACGAGCGCGAGGAGCGAGGCGCCGACGGAGGCGAGCAGGGCCAACTGGAGGATGATCGACCAGCGGACCGCGCCGTGCTCGCGTAACGGGAAATTTCCGACGCGTTCCAGGGACGCCAGGGCCGCCACGAGCCCGAGAAACACGGCGGCGCCGGCGGCGCACTGCCGTCGCGACCAGAGGAACGGTGCGAGGAACAGCAATGGCAACAGGCAGCCGCCGGCGAACGAAAGCAGGACCAAGCTGTGGCGCCAATGGGTCTGCGCGACGTGGTCTTGCCGAATGTAGGCGGCGGCGCCGCTCAGGAGCCCCTGGCCGTAGAGCCGGCCGGTCGCGAGGTCGTAGCCGGCGAGCGCGAGGACCGGCAGGAGGAACCAGAGCAGTTTCCAGCTGACGCGCCGCTCGCTCGCGACCGTATAGGCGCACAACAGGGGGACGAGGGCGGCGGCGAAGTACTTGGTGAGCGCGGCGCCTGCGACGAGGAGGGCGGCCGCGGCGAACCAGCGGTGGCGGCCGGTCTCCAGGGCCCGCAGCCAGCATTCTGTCGCCCACAGCCAGAGTGCGAGCATCGGCACGTCGCACATGAGTGTTGTGGCCGAGAGCCAGAACACCGGCGTGACGAGCGCGACCAACGCGGCCAGCACCGGCTGTGCGCAGAACCGACGCGCGAGGGCGTGGGTGCCGAGCACGGCGGCGAGGGCGGGCAGGAGGAACGCGCCGTGCAGCGCGGGTTCGCTCCAGCCGAAGAGTTTGGCCGCAGCGGCGAGGTAGTAGGCGGCCCCCGGTGGATTCTGGGTGATCTGCGCCAGCGGCATCTCGAAGCCGTACCAGTTGGCGCCGGTGCCGTAGGGATCGAGTGGGTGCTCCAGGATCTGCCGGGCCGCGCGGAGGAAGAGATAGTCGTCGAGGTGGAACGCCTTGTTTGCGAATGGCACAAGGCAAAGGAGCCCTGCTGCGACCAGCCAGAGCGGCGCCCGAGCCGGGGGCGGCTCGCGGCGCGCGACTACAGTTGTTTGGTCGAGGGTTGCAGGGTGAGCAGTCAACGGAAGGAGGGACTGCAGAGTGGCGTCGGCCACCAATGCAGAGCAAGCCCTCGAGGCCGGGTGGCAGGTCCCGGGTCTGGCCCGCGACCGCTGGCGCCTGGCTCCCCCCCGCTTCAGCGAAGCGTGAATTCGAGCGCGGGCTCGGCGTCACCCACGGTGACACAGGCCTCGAACTGGATCTTCTCGGAGCGCAGGAACGCGGCGCGTTCCACCAGTTCGTTCTTCTCCTGTCCGCTCAGGCCCGGCGTCTCGCGGATCTCGAGCTCGCGGCGACGCAGGTGATCGTCGAGAGCCGAGTCGCGGTAGTGCTGCAGGTAGGCGGTACCCGGGACCCGCCAGCGGCCGGGCCAACCCGAGACCTGCTCGGGCGCGGCGAGCTTCATCGATACGATCAACCGTTCTCCGGCGCCGCAGTAACGCTGTTGGAGGTGGCGCTGCAGCAACCTTTCGGCGGTCGACTGAATCGTGGCGGACTCGTCCGTCTCCCGCGGGAGGGTTGCGTTTCCCGAACTTGCGGAGCCGGTCTGGTCGGCGGAGGCGACCGGTTGCTCCGGCGCGGCATGGATGGCGGTCGCGCACAGCGCAGCCGCGATCAGGGAGCGCAGGACAGTGGCGGGGGATCCGGTTGCGCGGGCGGAACGGGCCCGCCGGATTTCAGGGGTGATTCGTTTCATAGGGGTGATCGATCGGCAGCACGGCTGCGTCTGGAGGTTGGATCCGAAGCTGCCAAGGCGCAAGCCGTTGGCATGGAATCATCGACACGCGGCCGGGCACGGTGTTCCGCGCGCGACCCAGTGGCTGAAGCACGGCTTCGGCTCTTGCGTTGGGAAAACGGGTTACCAGCGCGGGATCCGCGGATGGCTCAGAGCCACTTGCGGCGCTTCATGTAGATGAAGAGCGCGATCGTGGAGGTGACCGTGATGCCGACGACGACCCAGTAGGCGGAGCGCGAGGCGAGCAGCGGCGAACGTCGGAAGTTCATCGAGAACCAACTGCCGATGATCATCAGAGGAATGGCGACGGCGGTCAGGCCGGTGAGGACGCGCACCCCCTCGTTGGTCTCGTGGGTCGAACGGTTGAGGAAGAGCTTGAAGGTGAAGATGAGCTGTTCGGACCAGGACTTCACCTGCTCCTCGATCCGCACGAGGTCGTCGGAGAGATCCCGCATGTAGGGTAGGAGCTTCGGGCGGAAGAAGCCGGTGCGGCCCCCGGCCAAGGCGAGGGCGACCTCGCGCTGCGGGCGGAGGATCTGGCGGAGGGTGGTGAGGTCCTCGCGCAGATCGACGATGCGCTGGGCGAGCGGTTCCTTGCTTCGCTCGAGCACGGCGTCCTCCACGGCTTCGATCTCGTTGCGGATCTCGTCCAGGGCGGGCTTGAAGTTCTCGACGATGAGATCGAGCAGCGTGTGGGCGAAGCGGTCGGGGCCGCGGACGAGCGCGCCGGGCGAGCGGAAGATGCGTTCGCGGCAGGACTGCACGGCCTTGATGGGCCGGCGATGGACGGTGAGGAGGAAGTTCTTCCCGAGGATGAGATCGAGCTCCGTGGTGGTGAATTTTTCGGTACGCGTGTAGTCGACCGCGTGGGCGACGATGTAGACGTAGCCCTCGTACTCCTCGTATTTGGGGAGCGGTGAGTCCTGCAGGCAGTCCTCGATGGTGAGCGGGTGCAGGGCGAAGAGCTCCTGCATGATCTGGTGGATCTCGGCCTCGGTGGGTTCGGCGAGGTCGACCCAGAGCATGACAGCGGGGTCCTGCCGGAGCCCGGCGAGCGTCTCGGCGGGCGGGCTGTCGGCGACGAACTTCGAGTCGCGATAGACAACACTCTGGATCATGGGAACAGGGAAGGAGGGACGACGGGCGATGGCGACGGGCGGCGCGGAGGAGGCGGATGGCCGGGTGTCAGCTGGCTTCGGCGTATCGAGTTGCGCGTTCCGAATTGCCTCAGATCCAGCCGCGGCGGCGGCACCAGAGGAACATGCCCAGCGTGCCGGTGAGCATCACGCCGAGGGAGATCCAGTAGCCGTACGGGCTGGAGAGCTCGGGCATGTGCTCGAAGTTCATGCCGTACCAGGTGCCGAAGAGAATGGGCGGCATCGTGATGGCGGTGAGGGCGGTGAGCACCTTGATGCCTTCGTTGGCCTGGCTGGCGGATTTGTTGAGGTAGAGGTCGAAGGAGACGAGGAGTGCGTCGCCGAGGGTGGTGAGCGTCTCCTCCTGCCGGATGAGCTTGTCGCGAAGATCGCGGAAGTACGGGAGCATGATCGTGCGCACGATCTTCGTGTCGCCATGGGCGAGGCGGTTGATCACGTCGCGTTGCGGGCGGACGATCTGCCGGAGGTCGGCGAGGTCGGCCCGGATGGCGAGCAGGCCGGCGGTGAGGTTCTCGGCGTGCTCCTTGAGCACGCGCGCCTCGAGGAGCTCGATCTTGGCGCGCAGGCCGTCGAGCACGGGGGTGTAGCGGTCGAGGAGCTGATCGAGCACGTCGTGGGCGAGGCGGTCGGGCCCTCGGGCGATGACGCCGGTGGCCTTGCTGCAGCGCTCCACAAGCCATTCGATCGAGCGGAGGGGCTTGCGGTGGAAGGTGACGACGAACTCCTTGCCGAGGTAGAAATCGAGCTCGGTGGTGGTGAACTTCTCCGTCTGCGCGAGGTCGACGGCGTGCGTGACCAAGAAGAGGTAGTCCTCGTAATCCTCGACCTTGGGGAGGCTGGTGGGCGCGGTGCAGTCCTCGATGGTGAGCGGGTGGAACTGGAAGACGCCCTCGAGGACCAGCTTGATCTCGTCGGGCGTCGGCTGGTCGAGATCGACCCACAAATGCAGGCCCTTGTCGGCACGAACGAGACGCATCGCCTCGGCCTCGAGGTCGCTGGCGACGAGTTTCCCTTCGCTGAAGACGAACGATCGGATCATGCGCGGGCGGGATGGTGCGCGGGGCGGGAGAACGAGGCAAGCCGCGGGCGTGGAAACGCAGGCGAACGCAGCAGCTCCCATAGGCTCGGCCCGGTGCGGTGCGCGCGCCGGGGTCGGCGGCGGGGCTTAGCCTTGGCGCTTGGATACGAAAGAACCGCCGGGACTCCCGGCGGTTTGGGCGGGCCGCGGGCGCGGTTCAGCGGCGGCGGCGCCAGACGGCGAAGGCCAAGGCGCCACCCCCCCCGAACGCGCATGCCAGTGAGCTCGCTGATGAGCAACAGGAGGCGACGGTGGGGAGTCGCCGCCCGGGCTCCCAATGGCTCCAGGTCGTGGCCCCGACGCCGAGCATGTGGGCGGCACTGTCCTGGGTGAGCCCGTTGGTGTGGCGCCAACGGGCAGGCGTGCTCCGAGTGGGATGGGCGTGGGGCCGTTCCCGCGTTGTCGCGGGGCGATACTTCCGGTGCGGGCGCCGGTTCCGCGGAACGCGGAAACGTCCGGTGGGCGGAGCGGCCCGGGCCGCTCGGGCGCGGGTCAGGCGGTGCCGTAGAGGCGGGCTTCGGCCTCGGCGAGGGGCTGGATGAAGTCCTCGGGCGTGCGGGCGGCCATGAGGGCGTCGCGGACGGCGGGATCCTTCAGGACCCGGCAGAGGGCGCCGACGAGCGCGAGGTAGTCGCCGGGCTGCGACTTCGGCGTGGCGACGACGAAGATGAGGCGGACGGTCTGCTGGCAGTTCTCGAAGTAGACGCCGGCGGGACTGCGGCCGACGGCCAGCACGATGGCCTGGGCGTGGTCGGTGCGCGCGTGGGGCAGGGCGATCTCGTTGCCGATGCAGGTGGGATCGAGGCGTTCGCGGGCGAGCAGCTCGTTGTAGAAGTGCGGGTAGTCCGTGATGTCGGGGTGGCCTTCGAGCAGGCGGGCGACCTCGTTGATGGCGGCGGTTCGCTTCGTCTGCTGCACGTTGAGGAGGATGCGGGAAGGGTGCAGCAGCTGCGTGAGACGGACGGGCATACGCGAGAAAATCGGCGGGCGACTGGGTTTCTGAAGGATGCGCGAGCAATCTCCCCCGCGTGCGCGGCGAGGCAAGGCCGGAGATGGTCCGCGGACGAGTTTTCCGCGGGCGGCGGCGCCGCTCAGCGGCTCGGGAGGCCGCGCATCTGCTGCAGCGCGCGGAAGCCGCGCGAGAGCACCTCGACGAGCTCGTCGGCGCGGAACGGCTTGAGCAGGCAGTCGTTGAGGCCGGAGGCGAGGAGGTCGGCGCGGACGTTCGGGTCGGCGATCGCGGTGAAGGCGACGATCCACGGCACGGCGGGGTGCCCGGAGCGGCGGCGGATGCGTTGGGTGGCCTCGCGGCCGTCGATCCCGGGCATGCTGATGTCCATGAACACGAGATCGAAGTTTTCGCGGCGGGCCTCCTCGAGCGCCGCCTGGCCGCCGCTCGCGATGGTGGCGGTGTAGCCGAGCCGCTCGAGCATGAGCACGAGGCCGCGTTGGTTCACCGCATCGTCGTCGACCACGAGGACGCGCAGCGGCATGCGGCGCGCGAGGGAGCTGTCGAACTCGGCGCCGGCGAGCGGCGGCGGGGGGAGGGAGTCGGGGGCCGCGCCGAAGGCCTGCAGCAGCAGAACCTTCAGATGGCCGGGCTTCACGGGCTTGGCGACGACGGTGGTGAAGCCGGTTACGGTGTGGCTGCCGGAGGCGTCGAGCAGGAAGAGCGGGAGCTGTTCGCGGCCGGCGATCGCGTGGATGGTCTCCGCGATCTCGGCGCCGTCGCGGGAGCCGAGCTGGCGGTCGATGATGGCGGCGTCGCAGCCGATGGGGCTGCGGAGGAGCGCGAGTGCGGCGGCCGGCCGGTCGACCTCGCAGGTTGTCATGCCCCACCAGCGACACATGGCGGAGAGGATGTGTCGCATCGTGGGGTTCTCGCTGAGGAGGATCACGCGGCGGCCGGCGAGCGCCGCCTCGGGCGCGGCGTGGGGCGGGGGCGGCGCGTCGTGCGGGATGTCGACTGGCAGCGTGAAGTGGAACGTGGAGCCGCGGCCGACCTCGCTCTCGAGCCACATGCGGCCGCGCATGAGTTCGGTGAGGCGGCGGGCGATCGCGAGCCCGAGGCCGGTGCCGCCGTAGCGACGGGTGGTGGAGGCGGAATCCACTTGGGAGAACGGCTTGAAGAGGCGGTCCATGCGGTCGGTGGGGATGCCGATGCCGGTGTCGCGCACGCTGAGGTGGAGCTGCGGCGGCTGGCCGGCGAGGCGCTGGACGGACACGAAGACCTCGCCCGTGCTGGTGAACTTCACGGCGTTGCCGACGAGGTTGAAGAGGATCTGCTGGAGGCGGATCGCATCGCCGAGGAAGAGGCTGGGTACATCGGGATCGACGAGGCAGCTCAGCTCGAGGCGTTTCTCGATCGCCTGCGGGGCGCACAGATCAAGCACGGTCTCGACGACCGAGCGGAGATCGACGGGGGCGTGCTCGAGCTCGACGCGGCCGGCCTCGATCTTCGAGTAGTCGAGCACGTCGTTGATGATGCTCAGGAGGGTGTTGCCGCAGCTGCCGATGGTGCGGATGTACTCGCGTTGTTCGCCGGTGAGGTCGGTGCTGGCGAGGAGTTGGGCCATGCCGAGCACGCCGTTCATCGGGGTGCGGATCTCGTGGCTCATGACCGCGAGGAAGGCGCTCTTGGCGTGGTTGGCGGCCTCGGCGGCGCGGGCTTCCTCCTCGGCGGCGCGGATGGCGCTTTGGAGGCGCTGGTTGAGCTCGTCGGCCTTGGCCTTCTCCAGGCGCAGGTGTTCGGACGCGCGGATCGCGCGTTCCTCGGCGAAGGCCGAGGAACGGCGGAGTCGATACGTGAACCAGCCGATCAGGAGCGAGAGGCCGCAGACGCCCGAAGCGGCGGCGGTGGCGACACGGCGGAACGTGGCGAGGCGCTGCTCGAGATCCTTCGCCCACATGTCGACACCGACCACACCGACGAACTCCCCCCGCGAATTGTAGAAGGGGGCGAAGGCGCTCATGTAGGTGCGCACGCGTTCGGGGACGGGGCGGGCGTCGGCCATGGCGCGCTGCTGGGTGAGCGCCTGGCGCAGGGTGGTGTCCTGGCCGGTGTAGACGAAGCCGATCTGGGGCGGGGGATCGGTGTCGTCCGGCGGGCGGATGAAGTAGGCCGTGTCGAGGATGAAGGCGATCTGCCCGTCGTGAAGGGTGGCGGTGTAGATGTAGAGCAGGTCCTGGGTGGCGCGCTGCATCTTGAGCAACGGTTCGAGCGCGCGGAGGTGCTGGGGCGAGCCGCTCTGCTCGGGCGCCACCAGGGTCTCGTGCAGGTCGCCGTCGATCTGCACCGCGGCGGCGCGGGCCAGTTGTATCAGCTCGGTTCGGACTGATTCGACCTGCGCACGGCGCGCGTACGAGTACGTGTAGGCCAACACGCCGGCGGCGACGGCCAAGACGGCAAGGGCGACGAGGAAGCCCTCGCGAACGGGGTGGATCTGGCGTTGTCGGGTAGTGAGCACCGGGTAAAAGTCCCATCCAAAACCGGTGCAGGGAATGCCGTGACAGTGACGGGCAGGCAAGCGTGCGGTGCGGGCGCGGGGAATGGTTTTTGGAACGACGCTTCCTTTTCACCAGGTGCAACTGGACGAAGCGCTGATCAGGGCCTGCCCCGTGGGTTGGTTGCGAGACAAGCAAAGGCCAGAAGCCCCCTGAAATGCGTGGGTCGATTGGGTGCGCGAAGTGACTCGGGTGTTTCCGGCGCGAATTCGTGTATGCGGTACCACAGGCCGGCGGTTTCGGTCACAAGCAATGAAGGTCGATGCTCGCGCAGTGTAGCATAACACTGGTTACCGACGCAGCCCGGTAGCATTCGCCACTCTTCGCCTCTGCTTCAGTAGGATCTAGGGCGGAGGGCGTGGCGGGGACTGGCTTTAGTGGCGGGGTAGCCCAGGGCGGGCATTGGGAACCGCGGATTCTCCACGGGCAATGGAGCTATGTTGATGAAAATGGGGCTTTGTGACGGTGGGCCGGATCACGTATGCTTACGTTTGGGTGCCGGAGGCAGAGAGGTTGAAGAATACGCAAATGAGATGAAGCGACACACGCTATTACTCTTGTTGGTTGGGGGTGGCATCGCAGCAGTTGCGTTGTATTTTTCGTTCGCTCGAATGCCACAGTCTCGCGTCAGCGAAGGGATGCGTAGTGCGGCGCGCACTGCGGACAAATCGAGCGCCGTTTCTGTGCGATCGGGATCGGCTCAACTGCAAGTTCCACGACTGGTCCCTGGCGCGGTCATTGGCGGGCGTACTGCATTTGTGGGTCTGATCACCGCGGATCTCGACTTGAGTGACGCGCAGGTCGAACAGCTATCGCGTTTTGTGTCCGAGTACCGGAGCCGGGTTTTTGCAGCATATTGTGCGAATGCAGCATTCGAAGAAATATTGCCGAGTTCTGTGCAGGCACGGGTCTCTCTCTCGGCGGATGCGGTCAACATCTTGAGAAGAGACTGCTATGCTGGGATTGGCGATATTGTTGGAGCCGAGAATCTTGCCCGGATCGTAAACGGACCCAGCGCCCGCGTGTTGGACGGCGAGTTCGAGGATTTTGGCGAGTTTCCCTTCACTCTGAACGTTACACTTGCACGCTCCGACCCACTCGATCTGGTCCGCTTCCGTACTGAAAAGAAACGCGTGATCGGCGACGAGGAGGCGGACACCTTCAAAGAGGGAGCGCTGATTCCCGCTGATTTCCAGGCACGGTACGGCGTCTTGGGTGACGAGATACTTCGGCGATTGCGCTGAACACCGAACGCCTGTGACCGCCGGACTGGGGGAACAGGCGCCTGCTGCTTTCTCTGTTTGCGCTTTTTCTAGGATCCTACGGACGCTTCGTTGGTGGTCTCCCCCTCGTCGTCGCCCTTGTCGACGATGCGGGCGATGGAGAGGAGGGAATCGCCTTCGGCGAGGTCGATGAGCTTCACGCCCTTGGCGCCGCGGCCGGTCTCGCGGATGCCGGCGACCGGGCAGCGCACGCTCTGGTTCTTGGCGGTGAGGAGCATGATCTCGTCGGTGTCGTGCACGCTGAGCGCGCCGGCGACGTTGATCTTGCCGTCGTCGGGGAGGTCGATGGCGATCACGCCCGAGCCGCCGCGGCGGGTGAGGCGGTAGTCCTCGAAGGGGGTGCGTTTGCCGATGCCGTCCTCGCGGGCGACGAGCAGCCGGGCGGAGGGATCGCAGACCTCGATGGCCTGGACGTAGTCGCCCTTGCGTTTGAAACGCATGCCGGTGACGCCGCCGGTGGCGCGGCCGGTGGCGCGGAGGCCGACCTTCACCTCGGCGGTTTCGGTCTCGCCTTCGGCGGGGACGGGGGTAGCGGCGGAATCGGCCGCGGGGGTCTCGTCCACCTCGGTGCCGGCGGCGTCGAGCGGGCCCTCCTGGAAGCGGACGGCGAGGCCCTGGTGGGAGACGAGGATGATCTCGTCGGCGCCGGTGGTGAGCACGCCGCCGACGACCTGGTCGTCGGCGCGGAGGTTGATGGCGGCGAGTCCGCCCTCGCGTTCGCGGGTGGCGCCCTCGTATTCGGAGAGCATGGTCTTTTTGACGATGCCGCCCTGGGTGGCGAGGACGAGGAAGCGGTCGTCGGAGAAGGCGGAGAAGCAGACCATCGCGGCGATCTTCTCGCCCTCGAGGAGCTTGAGGAAGCTGGTGACGGACTTGCCCTTCGCGGTGCGGGCGCCCTCGGGGACATCGTACACCTTCTTGGCGTAGGATTTGCCGGTGGAGGTGACGAAGAGGATGTAGTCGTGCGTGGAGGCGGTGAAGAGGTGCTCGACGAAGTCCTCCTCATACGTCTCCGTGCCGATGATACCCTTGCCGCCGCGCTTCTGGACGCGGTAGTCGGCCACGCGGGTGCGCTTGATGAAGCCGAGGTGGGAGACGGTGATGACGCAGCCCTCGTTGGCGATGACGTCCTCCATGCGGAACTCGCCCTCGGCGGCGATGATCTCGGAGCGGCGGGGCTGGGTGTACTTGGCCTTCATCTCGAGCAGTTCGCTCTTGATGAGCTCGAGCAGGAGGTGCTCGGAGGCGAGGATGGACTCGTAGTATTCGATGGCCTTGAGGAGCTCGAGGTACTCGGCCTCGATCTTGCTGCGTTCGAGGCCGGTGAGCTGGTAGAGGCGGAGCTCGAGGATGGCGTCGGTCTGCCGCTCGTTGAGCGGGTACTTCTCCATCAACCGGTGCTTGGCCTCCTCTTTGTTGGAGGAGGAGCGGATGATGCGGACGAAGTCGTCGAGGTTGTCGAGGGCGATCTTGTAGCCCTCGAGGATCTCGGCGCGTTCGCGGGCCTTGCGCAGGCGGAACTCGGTGCGGCGGGTGACGACCTCGCGGCGGTGGGCGAGGTAGCACTCGAGGAGTTCCTTGATGTTCATCTGCTTCGGCCGGCGGTGGTCGATGGCGAGCAGAGTGACGCCGAAGGAGGACTCGAGCTGGGTGAGCTTGAAGAGCTTGTTGATGACAACCTGGGCCTCCTCGCCGCGCTTGAGCTCGATGACGACGCGGGTGTCCTTGTCGGACTCGTTGCGCAGGGCGGAGACCTCGGTGAGCTTCTTCTCGCTGACGAGCTCGGCGATGTGTTTGACGAGGTTCTCGCGGTTGACGTTGTACGGGATCTCGGTGACGACGATCTGCTCCTTGCCGTTCTTGAGCTCCTCGGTGTGCGCGCGGCCGCGGACGCGGACCATGCCGCGGCCGGTTGTCATGTAATTGCGGATGCCCTCGCGGCCGACGATGAGGCCGCCGGTGGGGAAGTCGGGGCCGGGGATGTGCTCGATGAGCTCCTCGACGGTGATGCCGGGGCGGTCGATGAGGGCGCAGGTGGCGTTGATGATCTCGTCGAGGTTGTGCGGCGGGATGTTCGTGGCCATGCCGACGGCAATGCCGGTCGAGCCGTTCATCAGCAGATTCGGCAGGGCGGCGGGCAGGACGGTGGGCTCGGTGGTCGACTCCTTGTAGTTGGGGGCGAAGTCGACGGTCTCCTCGTCGATGTCCTTGAGGAGCTCCTCGGCGATCTCGGCGAGGCGGCACTCGGTGTAGCGGTAGGCGGCCGGCGGGTCGCCTTCGACGGAGCCGAAGTTGCCCTGCGGATCGATGAGGGGGTAGCGCTGAACCCAGTTCTGGCCGAGGCGCACGAGGGCGTCGTAGACGGAGGAGTCGCCGTGGGGGTGGTAGTTCTTGAGCACCTCGCCGACGACGCCGGCGCACTTGTCGTACGGGCGGTTGTGCAACAGGCCCTCGCGGAGCATCGCGTAGAGGATGCGGCGCTGGACGGGCTTGAGGCCGTCGCGCGCGTCGGGCAGGGCCCGCGAGATGATGACCGACATCGAATAATCGATGTAGGCGGTCTGCATGATCTCGGAGATGTTGGCCGGGGCGACTTTTTCGTTGGCGGTGTACACGGAGGGAAGGCGATGGGTGATCGGGGAGGGGGGATGGGCAGGGCTCTGGGCTGATTCTGTGGCCTAGGACCGCGGACCCATGACCCGCCTTACACGTCGAGGAATTGGACGTTGAGGGCGTTGTCCTCGATGAACTGGCGGCGGGGCGGGACCTCGTCGCCCATGAGGAGGGTGAAGAGCTCGTCGGCCTTCGCGGCGTCGTCGATGTTCACGCGGAGGAGGCGGCGCTTCTCCGGGTCCATCGTAGTTTCGTAGAGCTGTTCGGGGTTCATTTCACCCAAGCCCTTGTAGCGTTGGATGGTGAGGCCGCGGCGGCCGATGAGGCGCGCCTGGGCGACGATCTCGAGGGGCCCGGCGAGCGGGGTCTTGGTCTCGTTCTTGAGCCCGACGTTCTCGGTGAGGAGGTAGCGCGGCTCCTCGGAGGGGGTGAAGCGCGGGATGTCGAGACCGGCGGCGGCGAGCGACTGGAGGAGCTTGGTGATCTCGTTGGACTCGTAGATCTCGTGGATGCGCACGCGCTTCGCGGCGGTGTCGAGCCGGCCGTTGCCGTTCTCGCCGCTGGCGGTCTCGGCTTCGCGTTCGAGCTCGGCGTTGAAGGCGGCGCGGGCGGCGTCGTCGAAGAGGAACTCGTGGGTCTCCTTGTTGCCTTCGCGGATACGGGCGACGTAGCGGGGCAGTTCGTGGGTGTCGGGGCGGTGGAGGTCGAGGTATTCGACGAGCGAGGCGCCGTGGCGGGTGACGCCGGTGCCGAGCTTTTCGATGGCGGCGAGGCTTTCGACGATGCGGTCGACCTGCTGGGGCGCGAAGACGTGGTGGTCGGAGAGGCGGGTGAGGGTGATGTCCTCGGAGCCGAGTTCGAGGAGGATGCGGTTGAGCTGGTCGTCGTTGTCGACGTACTGCTCGCGCTTCTTGCGCTTGATCCGGTAGAGCGGGGGCTGCGCGATGTAGACGTAGCCCTGCTCGATCAGCCCGCGCATCTGGCGGTAGATGAAGGTGAGCAGGAGGGTGCGGATGTGGGAGCCGTCCACATCGGCATCGGTCATGATGATGATCTTGTGGTAACGCGCCTTGGTGACGTCGAAGGCGCCATCGCCCTCGATCTCGCCGATGCCGGTGCCGAAGGCGGTGATCATCGTGCGGATCTCCTCGTTGGCGAGGACCTTGTCGATCCGGGCCTTCTCGACGTTGATGACCTTGCCGCGGAGGGGCAGGATGGCCTGGAAACGGCGGTCGCGGCCGCCCTTGGCGGAGCCGCCGGCCGAGTTGCCCTCGACCAGGTAGATCTCGCAGAGGGCGGGGTCGCGTTCGGAGCAGTCGGCGAGTTTGCCGGGCAGGCCGCCGCTGGAGAGCGCGCCCTTGCGGATGGTTTCGCGAGCCTTGCGCGCGGCCTCGCGGGCGCGGGCGGCGACGAGGGATTTCTCGATGATGCGCTTGGCGATCACCGGCGTGGACTCGAAGGCGAAGGTGAGGCCCTCGTAGGTGGCGGAGCCGACGAGGCTCTCGACCTCGGGGGAGAGCAGCTTGACCTTGGTCTGGGACTCGAACTTGGGGTCGCTGTGTTTGATGGAGACGACGGCGGCGAGGCCTTCGCGCACATCGTCGCCGGTGATCTGCGGGTCCTTCTCCTTGAGGAGATTGTTGGCGCGGGCGAACTGGTTGATCGCGCGGGTGAGGGCGGAGCGGAAGCCGGAGAGGTGGGTGCCGCCGTCGGGGTTGTGGATCGTGTTCGTGTAGCAGAACACGAGGTCGTTGAAGGAGTCGTTGTACTGGAGGACGACCTCGATGTGCACCTCGGCGTCCTTGCCGTCGATGGTGGTGGTGGTCTCCTTGGCGATGCGGACGGGCGTGGGGTGCAGGGCGGTCTTGCCGGTGTTGAGCTGCTTCACGAACTCGACCACGCCGTCCTTGTAGAAGTAGCTCTCGGGCTTCGGGGTGGCCGGGCGCTCGTCGAGGAAGTTGATGCGGAGGCCGGAGTTGAGGAAGGCGAGTTCGCGTAGGCGGCGGCTGATGGTCTCGGCCTTGAAGACGGTGGTCTCCTTGAAGATCTCGGGGTCGGGCTTGAAGGTGATCAGCGTGCCCGTGCCCTTCGCCTTGCCGATGACCTCAAGGCGCTTGGTCGTCTTGCCGCGCGCGAAGGTCATGTGGTGGACCTGGCCGCCGCGGCAGACCTCGACCTCGAACCATTCGGAGACGGCGTTGACGCATTTGGCACCCACGCCGTGGGTGCCGCCCGAGAACTTGTAGCCGCCCTGGCCGTATTTGCCGCCCGAATGCAGGGTGGTCAGCACCATCTCGACGCCGGGGATGCCGTACTGCGGGTGGATGTCGACCGGGATGCCGCGGCCGTTGTCGCGGATGGAGATGGAGCCGTCGAGGTGGATGGTGACGTCGATGGTGTCGCAGTGGCCGGCAAGGTGTTCGTCGACCGAGTTGTCGAGCACCTCGGAGACGCAGTGGTGCAGGGCGCGTTCATCGGTGCCGCCGATGTACATGCCGGGTTTCTTGCGGACAGCCTCGAGGCCTTCGAGTTTCCCCAGTTTGGAGGCATCGTAGGAATCGGCTCCGGCGGGGGTGGCGGAAGGGGGCGGCGGAAGGTCTTCAGGTACGGCCATGAGGG
>JAEZSJ010000090.1 GCA_023443985.1 Verrucomicrobiota bacterium
CTCGGCGCCGCGCAGCTGCGCTACCGCCTGCTGCCCTACATCTACTCGCTCGCCTGGCGCAGCACCGCCGAGTCGTACACGATGATGCGCGGTCTCCCGATGGATTTTCCCGACGACCCCGCCGTCCGGCGGATCGACGACGTGTTCCTGTTCGGCCCCGCGTTTCTCGTGCATCCGATCACCCGCGCGATCTACCACCAGAGCACGCCGCCGGCCGCCACGGTGCCGACCGAGGCGCTGCGCACGCCCACGGGTCAGCCCGGCCTGGCGGTGCAGTATTTCGCCGGACTTGATTTCGAGAAGCCGGCCGGCCGCACGGTCGACACCAAGCTCGAGCACTCCTGGCCCGGGCCGCCGTTGGCCAATCCGCCGCCCGGTCTCGACGGCTTCGACAACTTCTCCGCCCGCTGGGAGGGCACCCTCCACCCGACAGAAGACGGTGAATACGAGCTCGGCGTCGAGTACGACGACGGCGCCCGCCTGTTTGTCGACGGCCAGTTGCTCGTCGACGACTGGAGCTTCGGGGCGAAACGTTACCGCAGCGCCAAGGTGCCGCTCGTCAAGGGCCGCCCGGTGGCCCTGAAGGTCGAGTTCCACCAGGGCGGGCAGAGCCGCTATTTCCGCTTCGCCTGGCGCAGCCCGAGCGACCAGCGCGCCCTCGCGAACCGGCCGAAGACGATCGACAACTCCGTGGCAACCTACCTGCCCGCCGGTGCCGACTGGTACGACTTCTGGACCGGCGAGCGCCTCTCCGGAGGCCGGACGGCGACCAAGAATTGCCCGCTGAATACCTTCCCGGTCTATGTGCGCGCCGGCTCGATCGTCCCGATGGGACCGGCCGACCTCCAATACGCCACCGAGCGTCCCGACGCCCCGTACGAGATCCGCATCTACCCGGGAGCGAACGCGACCTTCACCGTGTACGAGGACGACGGCGAGACCTACGCCTACGAACGCGGCGAACGCGCGACCTACGACCTGACTTGGGATGACGCGGGCCGCACCCTCCGCATCGGCGCGCGTCAGGGTTCATTCCCCGGCCTGGTCGCGAGCCGCCGCCTCGACGTTCAGCTCGTGATCCCGGGCGCCGCCCCGGCGACCCGCTCCGTCACCTACGACGGGCGGCCGCTCGAAGTGCGTTTCCCCTGAACGGCAGGTCGGAAGACCACCTTGCGACGACTCGAACTCCTCCGATGAAATCCGCTCTCCCGCTCGCCCTCGGTCTTGCGACCGTCGGTATTCTCCCGGCCCTCCATGCTCGCAATCCGATCATCCAGACGATCTACACGGCCGATCCGGCGCCGTTGGTCGTGGGCGACACGCTCTATCTCTACACCGGCCACGACGAGGACAACTCGACGTGGTTCACGATGAAGAACTGGCATGTGTTCTCGACCAAGGACATGGTCAACTGGACGCACCACGGCGTGCGGCTCTCGATCCACGATTTCGAGTGGGTGAAGGACAGCGCCTGGGCCGGCCAAGCGATCGAGCGCGACGGGAAGTTCTACTGGTACGTGCCCATGGACCAGAAGAGCGGCGGCATGGCGGTGGGCGTCGCCGTTGGCGACGGGCCGCTCGGGCCCTTCCGGGATGCGCTGGGTAAACCGCTGGTGTTCGACAAATTTGGCGACATCGATCCGACGGTCTTCATCGACCACGACGGCCAGGCCTACCTCGCGTGGGGCAACCCGACCTACAAGTTGGTCCGCCTGAACAGCGACATGGTCTCCTACGACACGAGCGTGGGCGACCAGGGCCTCTTCCGCGGGCCGATGACCGTCGCCGCCTTCGGCAAACGCGCCGACGACAAACGCGACACCGCCTACGAGGAGGGCCCGTGGATCTATTTCCGCGATGGCCGCTATTACCTGTTCTACGCCGGCGGCCCGGTTCCCGAGCACCTCGCCTACGCCACCGGCCCGAGCCCGGCCGGACCGTGGACCTATGGCGGCGCGATCATGCCGACGCAGGGTGGGGCGTTCACCAACCACCCCGGCGTGGTCGACTATCGGGGCAAGACGTACCTGTTCTACCACAACGGCGCGCTGCCCGGCGGCGGGGGCTTCACGCGCTCGGTCTGCGTCGACGAGCTTCGTTTCAATGCGGACGGCTCGATCACGCCGTTCGACATGACGGTGGATGGGCCGGCGCCGGTCGCCACGCTCGACCCGCGCCAACGCACCGAGGCGGAGACGATCGCTTGGGAGTCCGGTATCGAGGTCGAGCCCGGCCCCGAGGGCGGCATGGCCGTGTGCGACATCGATGATGGCGACCACATCGAGGTGCACCACGTCGACTTCGGCGCGGTCGCCCCGAAGGCATTTCGCGCGAGCGTGGCGGCGGCGAGCGCCGGCGGCCGCATCGAGGTTCGCCTCGACAGCACGACCGGGCCGCTGGTCGCCACCGTCCCCGTCGAGGCGACCGGCGGGGAGCAAGACTGGCGCACCTTCGCGGTCCCGAGCACCGGGGCGACCGGTATTCATAATCTCTTCTTTGTTTTCACCACCGATAGCGGCAAAGCCCGCTTCCGCTTCGATTGGTGGCAGTTCGAGTGAGTCCAGCACCCATGAAAACCTCTCCCACCGTCGCTTGTCTCCGTAGTTCGTTTCTCGCCGTGGCGGGCGCTTGGGCGCTCGTCGCGCACGCCGCGGAGCCGATCATCCAGACGAACTTCACTGCCGACCCGGCCCCGCTCGTGCACGACGGCGTTGTCTACCTCTACACCAGCCACGACGAGGACGATTCGCCGCCCGGCCAGGGGCGGTTCCTGATGAAGGACTGGAAGTGCTACACGTCGACCGATCTGGTCAACTGGACCGACCACGGCACCGTCGCCTCGCTCGCGACCTTCCCGTGGGCGGTGCAGGCCAACGACGCCTGGGCGCCGCAGGTGATCGAGCGCGCGGGCAAGTTCTACCTCTACGCGCCCATCAGCGTCGAGGGTTGGCCGAAGAACGTCATCGCCGTGGCGGTGGCCGACAACCCCCTCGGGCCGTTCAAGGACGCGCTCGGCCGCCCGCTGATCGACAAGGCCGAGGGCTACATCGATCCCACGGTCTTCGTCGCCGACGACGGCCAGGCCTACCTCTACTTCGGCAACCCGCACCTCTGGTACGTGAAACTCAGCGACGACATGGTCTCGTACACCGGGCCGATCGTACAGGAGCCGACCAAGCCGGAGAACTACCAGGAGGGCCCCTGGTTCTACAAACGCGGCGGCCATTACTACATGGCCTACGCGTCGACGTGTTGCCCCGAGGGGATCGGCTACGCGATGAGCGACCGTCCGACGGGGCCGTGGACGTACCAGGGCTACATCATGCGTCCGGACCGGCGCTCCACCGGCAATCATCCGGGCATCATCGACTACAAGGGCGGCTCCTATGTCTTCGGTTTCAACTTCAAGCTGAACTTTGCGATCACCGAAAAACACCACGAGCGCCGCTCGGTGTGCGTGGCGAAGCTCGACTACAACCCCGACGGCACCATCCGCGAGCTGCCGTGGTGGGAGGAGGCGCCGGCCGTCGCGCCGCTCGGCACGCTCGACCCGTACCGCCGCGTCGAAGGCGAGACCATCTGCTGGAGCGAAGGCATCAAGACCGCCGCCGATGGCCGCGGCGGCCTCTGGGTGTATCCGACGCTCGAACGCGCCTACCTCAAGGTCCGGGGCGCCGATCTGGCCGGCGGCGCGAAGAGCTTCCGCGCCGCAGTCGCCGCCGCCGCGCCGGGCGCGACGATCGAGGTCCGTCTGGACCAGGTCTCCGGCCCGCTGCTCGGCACCTGCACGATTCCGAACACCGGCGGGGTGGCGCAATGGGCGACCGTTGCGTGCCCGCTGGTTGAAACCGCCGGTGTCCACGATGTCTTCCTCGTCTTCGCCGGTCCGGTGGCGGCGACCCCGCGTCTCGACTGGTGGCAGGTCGAATAACCCGACAACCACGACAACCCTATGCGTTCATCCTCCCTGCTCTGCACTGTCTCGCTCCTGACCGCGGCCGCTTGCACCGGCTTCGGCGCCGCACCGGCCGCTGTCGCACCGGCGGCCTCGGCCAACGCCACGGCGCCGATCCTCACGCCGCCAGCGCCGGCGACCCCGCGCGTCAACGGCCCCGGCGTCTTCGGCGTGCGCCCGGGGGCGCCGTTCCTCTACGCGATCCCGGCGACTGGCCAGCGGCCGATGACGTTTGCCGTCGACGGGCTGCCGGTGGGCCTGCAACTGGACGCCGCCACCGGCCGCATCACCGGCTCCGTGACCGAGGGTGGTGAATACAAGGTGACGCTGCGGGCGAAGAACGCCCTCGGCGAGGCGGCGAAGACGTTTCGCATCGTCGTGGGCGACCGCATCGCGCTCACGCCGCCGATGGGCTGGAGCAGTTGGAACTGCTGGGGTGACGCCGTGAGCCAGGAGCTCGTGCTCAGCTCCGCGCGCGCGATGGCGGCCAAAGGGCTCCGCGATCACGGCTGGACCTACATCAACATCGACGACGGCTGGCAGGCGCCGCGTGGTGGCGCGTTCAACGGGATCCAAGGCAACAAGAAGTTTCCCGACATGAAGGCGCTCGGCGACGAGATCCACGCGCTCGGGCTGAAGTTTGGCATCTACTCCAGCCCCTGGACCGGCACCTACGCCGGCTACGTCGGCGGCTCCTCCGACAACGCCGATGGCACGTACCCGTGGGTGGTCGCGGGCGACGTGGACGAGTTCTACCACCTCAACAAGGACCCGAAGGCGCCGGACGCGAAGCCGGCCTGGGTCAACTGGCACTTCGGCAAACACTCCTTCGCCGCGGCCGATGCGCGCCAGTGGGCGGAGTGGGGCATCGACTACCTGAAATACGACTGGTTCCCCAACGACGTGGCGCACGTGCAGGAGATGACCGAGGCGCTGCGCGCAACCGGCCGCGACATCGTCTACAGCCTCTCGAACACCGGCATCTACGACAACGCGTCCGACTACGTGCGCCTGAGCAACCTCTGGCGCACCACCGGCGACATCGTCGACACCTGGGACAGTGTCAGCCGCAACGGCTTCTCCCAGGACCGCTGGGCCGCGTACACCGGTCCCGGCCACTGGGCGGATCCGGACATGCTCGTGCTCGGCCATGTCGGCTGGGGCCCGAACCTGCACCCGACGCGCCTCACGCCCGACGAGCAGTACTCGCACATGAGCCTCTGGTGCCTGCTCTCGGCGCCGTTGCTGCTCGGCTGCGATCTCGCGCAGATCGACGACTTCACCCTCGGCCTGCTCACGAACGACGAGGTGCTCGCGATCAACCAGGACGCGCTCGGCAAACAGGCGACGCAGTTCAGCAACATCGACGGCAAGATCGTCTACGCGAAGACCCTCGAGGACGGCTCCTACGCCGTGGGCCTCTTCAACCGCGGCGAGCAGGAGCAGACCATCACCCTGAAGTGGGGCCCGTGGGGCAACCTGCCGACGGAGCGCGTGGGCATGGTCTTCCGTGTGCGTGATCTCTGGCGACAGCAGGATCTCGGCGAGTTCAAGGACAGCTTCGAGGCCAAGGTCGCGCCGCACGGCGTCGTGCTCGTCCGTCTGTTTGCGGTTTCCGAAACTGCACCCTGAGCGCAGCGCACGCGTGTCCAATCCCGCCGCGGCGCTCACCCGCGCCGCAGCGCGAGCACGTCCTGACGAAAGTCCCAGCTCTTCTCCTGATAGTCGACCAACCGCAGCCCGGCGGCGGACAGCAGGTGCCCGGTGAGATAGTCGCGCCGGACGAGGCTGAAACCGTAGTCGGATTGGCCGGCGTAGTCGACGTACGCGAAACCGCGCGCGCGGCACTCGGCGAGCAGTCGCGAGACGCTCGCCGGATCAAGGTCGGCGCGGCTGCGACCGTTGGCGAGTTCCGCTTCGGTGGCGCGCCCGTGCACGGTGACCACGAGCACTCCGTCGGGGGCGAGCAGGCCGCGGAAGAAGCGGAGGAAATCGAGGCACGCCTCCTCGCGCAGGTGGGTGAGCAGCGAGCCGCACCAGATCAGATCGAAGGGCCCTTGGAGCGGGATGTCCGCGACGGCCTTGGCCGAGACGACCGGCTCGGCGCCGAACGTGCGCGCGCAGAACGCGACGCCTTCGGCCTGGAGGTCGCAGGCGGTCAGGCGGGCCGTGGGAAACGCCTTGCGCAGAAAACGGGTCACGCGGCCGTGGCCGCAGGGCAGATCGAGGATCGTCCGAATCGACGCCGGATCTCGGTCGGCTGCCGCGATGGCCGCCTTGATGCAGTGCAGCGCCGACGCGCCGACGTCGAAATAGTGGTCGGCGTTGCCGAGAAACATGTCGTCGCCCGGCGCGATCTCGCGGCTCACCCCGATCATCGGATCCGCCTGCCGCACCCACGCGCGGCCCTCGTGGTGGCCATGCAGCACGAAATGCTGCCAGGCGGAGCCCACGACACCGGCCTCGACCGCCGCCGCGACATCGCCATGCAGTCGCAGGTAGCCTTGTTCGGAGAACTCGCCACGCGGCGGGAGTGCGGGGTCGGCGGATGGATTCATTGTGAACGGGCGGCGGCGATCGATTGCGCCAGCGCGAGGTGTTGCGGGAGATTGGTGCGCGCGTCGAAACGGGAAACGATGGTGGCTTTGGCGTGGGCAGGCCGGGTGCGGTCGCCGGTGCGGACCGATCCGATCGCGCCACGCATCGCGGCGGCGAGGCGGGCGGGATCGCCGGGCGGGCAGATCCAGGCGTCGTCTTGCCCGAGCATCTCGGGCACGCCGTTCACGTCGGTCGTGGCGATGGGCAGCTCGAAGATGGCGGCCTCGAGCAGCACCCGCGGAAACGCCTCCTCGAAGCTCGAGCAGACGAACACGTCGGCCGCGCCGTAGTAGGCGAACGGATCGTCGACCTCGGGCACGATCTCGATGTTGGTGAGGTGGCGCAGGGCGATGTCGTGGCGGAGGGAGTCGAGGTAGATGCCCTCGCGGCCGCCGACCATGAGATGGAGACGTGGCGGCAACACGGCGCCGGAGGCGGCGAGTTCGCGCTCCAGCAGTTCGACGGCGCGCACATAGATGTGCTGCCCCTTGCGTTCACAGACGGAGCCGATGTTGGCGACGATGAGGGCGTCGGCGGGCAGCCCGAGTTGGGCGCGCAGCGCGGCACGGGGATGGGCGGCGCGGTAGGCCTCCAGCCGCGCGACGTCGATCCAGCTTGGCGTGTAGAGGAAGTTGCCGCGGCGCTCGTGGCGCGCGTGCACCGGCATGGACGCGGCGGCGATGAAGGCGACGCGGTCGGCGAGACCGAAGGCCGCCTCGGCCTCCGCGATCAGCGCGGGCGGCAACAGCGGCGCGAAGAACCGGCGGGCGGGCGCGCTCTCATGGATGTAGAGCAGTGAGGGCACGCCGAACTCGCGCGCGAGGTGTACGCCCCAGAAGGCGACCATCGTGTTGGCCACGACCAAGTCGTACTGCGCTGCGGCGAGGCGCGGCGCCAGTTGCGCGAGCGCGGTGTGGAAGTCGGTGGCGGTGGTCGCGGTGAGAGCCGGCTGGAGATCGACGATCTCGACGGCGACTCCGGCGGCGGCGAAACGTTCGCGCAGCGGGCCATCCGCGGGCGAAACCAGGTGAACGGCGAAGCCCGGCTGGGCGGCGAGATGACGGGCGTATTCGAAGAGAAAGAGCGGCGCGCCCTCGAGGTTGAGGTTGTGCGTGGCGAGCAGGACGCGCAGGGGCCGGGAGACAGAGGGCCGGCCGGAGGCGAGAGGCGAAAGGAGGG
>JAEZSJ010000219.1 GCA_023443985.1 Verrucomicrobiota bacterium
ATCCCTCTTGGCATGGTAGAGTCGATAGAACCCGCGGAGTTGGTCGTCGTACTGGCGGGCGAGGTGGAGGTCGGCGAGGCGGCGCATCGACTCTTTCCGGTCCAGCCGACCGGCGAGCATGGGGCGAAGGACCGAAGCGGCATACCAGCACACGCACGTCTCAGGTGACGCGAAGGGAAGGTGGAGTTCGGCGAAGGCTGCGGTGAGGAACCGGTCGACTTCGAGTGAATCCAACGGGGCACCCAAGCCGGCGAGCAGCCGCAGTGACGGGGAGTCGTAGCCGGCGGCGAGGGCGTCGATCGCTCCGGAAACGATCTCATCCATCGCCACGAGGCCGAGGGCGTGGCCGGCTTGGATTTCGCGCAGACGTGAGGGGAACATGCGGGCGGAGAGGCCGTTGGCCGCGTTGGCGGCATCCCGCCGACTCAACCCAGGCCGCTCCGGCGTGAGGAGCGGCCTGCGACCACGGAGCGGTCGTACGCTCAGGCGTGGGACTTGTGGGTCTTGATCTCGATGACGTCGTGCGGGGCGGCTTCGCGTTGGCCGGCGGGGCTGACGCGGATGTAGCGGGCGCGTTGACGGAGCGAGGGGAGGTTCGGGGCGCCGAGGTAACCGAGGCCGCTCTGGACGCCGCCGATGAGCTGGCCGAGGACATCATCGATCGAGCCGGAGACCTCCTTGAGTGCTTCGATTCCTTCGGCGGCAACCTTGCGGGTGGAGTCGTTCTTGTCGTGGCCGTAGCGCGCGGCCGAGCCCGCCTTCATCGCGGCGATGGTGCCCATGCCCCGGTATTGTTTGTAGAGTTTGCCGTCGATCTCGACGATCTCGCCGGGGGCCTCGCGGCAGCCGGCGAGCAGTCCGCCGCACATGACCGCGTCGGCGATGGTGAGCGCCTTGACGATGTCGCCGGACTTGACGATGCCGCCGTCGGCGATGAGGCGCACGCCCTTGGCGGCGGCGGCCTTGGAGGAGACGTGGAGCGCGGTGAGCTGGGGGATGCCGACGCCGGCGACGATGCGGGTGGAGCAGATGGAGCCGGGGCCCTGGCCGATCTTGATGGAGTTGGCGCCGCACTCGGCGAGGTACTCGACGCCGGAGCCACTGGTGACGTTGCCGGCGATGATGGTGAGCGTGGGGAACTCGGAGCGGATGAGTTTCACGGTCTCGCCGACGCCTTTGGTGTGGCCGTGGGCGGTGGAGACGGCGATGCAGTCGACGTGCTCGGCGACGAGGGCGGAGATGTGGCCGACGATCTTGTCGCGATCGAGGGAGCCATCGGCCCGGCGCACAGGGGAGACGGCGGCGCCGCACACGAGGCGAAAATCGGAGTCGCGGGCGGGCTTACGGAGCGTCTTGGCCTCGGAGAGGATGCGTTCGACGTCGGAACTGGTGAGGAGCCCGCGGAGGCGGCCGGCTTCGTCGACGACGAGCATCTTGTTGACGCCGACGTGTTCGTTGAAGAACCGGTCGGCGGCGCGGATGGGGTCGTTGCCGAGATCGCGGACGTTGATGGTGAAGAGCTTCTCGCGCGGAGTCATGGACTCGGCGACGGATTTGGCGCGGTAACGCTCCTTGACGACGTTGCCCCCGAGCAAGCCGGCGAGGCGGCCGGTCTCATCGACGACGGGGAAGGCGCGGAAGTCGAAGTGCTTCTGTTCGACCAGGGCGAGGACGTCGGCGATGTACTGGGAGGGTTGCACGGTGATCGGGTCTTGGATCATGCCGTGCACATGGCGTTTCACGCGGGCGACCTCCTTCACCTGGTCTTTCGGGGCCATGTTGTAGTGGATCAGGCCGATGCCGCCGTTGAGGGCCATGGAGATGGCCATGCGGGACTCGGTGACGGTGTCCATGTCGGCCGAAATGATCGGGACCTGGAGTCGCAGGGAGTCGGAAAGGGCGGTGGCGAGATCGGTGTCCTTGGGGAGGATCTCGGAGAAGAGCGTGGCCAGGGAGACGTCGTCGTACGTCAGGGCCATGGGCCGGTTGGCGGCGAAGAATTCGTCGGCCGGGAGATAGTATTGCGCGTCGGTGGCGGCAGTGAAGCTCATGGCCGAGTTTAAGTTCGACGGCGCGACGAAGGGGTCAATGCGGATTTGCGTGGCGCGAAAGATTGGCCGGCGGAGGGGGTGGCGAGCCGGGGAGACGGGCGTGGTTTTCGGGCGAGCGAGGTCCGGTTCAGCGTTGCGCGAGCGCCACGAGCGGCGGAACCCGGGAGGCGCGGCCGGCCGGAAGCGTTCCGAAAACGAGGCCGAGCGCGAGGGTGAGCGCCAATGCGGTGGCGATTGCACCGAGGGACAGATCGAGCGGCCAGCCGGTCCCGCACGCGACCACGACGACGCCGACACCACCGAGCAGGGTACCGGACAACCAACCGGAGACGGCGAGCACGCAGGCTTCGGCGAGAAACTGGAGATAGATCGCGCGCGGCTGTGCGCCCACGGCCGCGCGCAGCCCGATCTCCCCGGTGCGTTCGCGCACGGAGAGCAGCATCAGGGCGAGCATGCCGGCGCCGCCGACGAGGAGCGCGAGGAGCGACAGCCCGGTGCCGTAGCGGCCCAGGGCGGCGGTGAGCTCGTTCTCGATGGCACGGGTCTTGGCGGTGCTCTGCACGGCGAAGTCCTCCTCCGCCCCGGACGCCGCACAGCCGTGCCGGGTCCGCAGCAGGGCCACGACCGCGGCCTCCGCTTCATCGATCGCCGCGGGTGTCACGACTCCCACATAGGCCGAAGTGAGACACCGCACATTGAATACGCGGCGCTGCGCAGTGGAAAGGGGCACGAGCACCTGGTTGTCCTGGTCGGCGCCGTCGGTCGTGGTCCCCCTGGCGGCGAGCGCGCCCACAACCTCGAACGGCACCCCGCGGATGCGCACCTCGCGGCCGACGGCACCGCCGGCCGGAAACAGCTCGTGCGCCACCGCCGCGCCGAGCACCGCCACACGGCGGCAGTCGCGGGAGTCCTCCGCCGAGAGGAAGCGACCGGCCGCCAACTCGAAGCGGCGCAACGTGCGGTAGTCCGCGGTGGTGCCGCGGACCTTCGTCCGCACCGAAACCCGGCCGGCCTTCACACGCAGGGAGTCTTCGATGGCGGGTGCGGCGGCGCGGATCTGCGGAAGCGCCGCGATCGCGGCGACATCCTCGGGCCGGAGGGTGGCGGCCCAGCCGGCAAACTGCGGGCGCGCCACCTGCGGTTTGACCGGCAGCGGTTTGACGAGCAGCAGGTCGGTGCCGAGCGCCGCGACCGCGCGCGCCATCTCGAGTTCGGCGCCGTCGCCGATCGCACGGGCAACGAGAAAGGCGGCCACACCCGCGCCGATCCCCGAGAGGGCGAGCGCGGTGCGCAGTGGATACGCGAGAGGCTGGTGGAGCGCGGAGCGGAGGAGGCGGCGGAGCTTCATTCCGGGGTCAGCACAGGAGGCGCGGGTGAAACGAGGGCGCCCAGAAGGCGGGGCGGCGGTCTGGTGCGATGCCGGTCCGGTGCGCGCCGGTGACGGGTCGGATCCGACGTCCGGCGCGGCGTGCCCCGGCTTTTCCGTGCCCGGGGCGCCGTGGCCTTGTCCGTCTGAACCGGCGTGTCCACATCATCGCAACGCCTCCACCGGGCGCAGCCGCGCCGCGCGCAGCGCCGGCACCACTCCGGCGAGGAATCCGGTGCACAGCGACAGCGCGAGGCCGAGGAGCGCGACCCGCAGCGACACCACCGGGCCCAGGTCGAGCCGCCGGGCCAGCAGTTCGGCCGCCGCGCCGCCGCTCAGGATGCCGAGGACGCCGCCGCCGAGCATCGTGCACATGCTCTCGACGACGAATTGTCGGGCGATGTCGGCCGGTCGGGCGCCGAGGGCGCGGCGGACACCGATCTCGGCCACGCGGGCATTCACCGCTCCGGCGGTCAGTGTCGCCGCGATGAGCCCGGCAACGAGCAACACCACGCCCGCGGCGAGCGGCAGATACAGCAGGACGATCCGCTGCATCTTGCCGAGGAGCTGACGGACCTCGGCGGGCGTGAGAAGAGTGAAGTCGTCGGGCTGTCCCGGGCGCAGCGCGTGGCGCCCGCGCAGCACCTCCCGGATCTGCGCGGCGGCGGTCGCCGTCTGGGCCGGGTCGGCGACCAGGAGCTTGGCGGCACTGATGGTGTCGATGTTGGCGAGCCGCCGCATGAGGGTGGAGAGGGGCACCACGATCTCGTTGTCGCGGTCCATCCCATGGAGGTCGGTGCCGAAGCGTTCGAGCACGCCGACGACCGTGAACGGCACGGCGTCGACCATGAGCTCCGCGCCCAGCGGATCGGTGTCGGCGAACAGATCGTGCACGAGCGTCTCGCCGACGAGGGCGACGCGCTCGCGGTGTCGGATGTCGGAGGCGGCGAGGAAACGGCCGCGGGACACCGTACGCGTCCAGACTTTCTCGGCTCGCTCCGACTGCCCGAGCAGGCGCGCTGTCGCCTGTTTCCCGGCACGCCGCAAGTTGGCGACCCGGACCTGTTGGGGGTCCCAGTCGGAGACAGCGGGGGCGGTGGCGGCCGCGGCGGCGATGTCGTCGATGGTGAGGCGCGCGGCGTCGGGGCGGGGGCCGTCGACCAGCTGCATCCCGCCGGCGACGACGACGATCGAGGAGTCGCCGAAGATCTGTTGCACGGTGGCGAGCATCTTGCGGCGGAGCCCCTGGCCGACATCGAGGACGAAGGTCAGCGCAGCCACGCCGATCAGGCTGCCGACCATGATGGACGCGCTGCGCAGGCGGTGTCGCCCGAGCGAGCGGAGACTCTCGCGGAGAAGCCGTGTGGTGTTCATCTCGGCTCCTCCGTGGCGGCGGCGCGCGCGCACTCGCGGACCTCGTCGGCGGCGACGTGGCCGGCATCGATACGGATGACCCGCCGGGCGCGGGCGGCCACGTGTTGGTCGTGGGTGACGAGCACGATGGTGCGTCCGCTGCGGTTGAGGGACTCGAACAGGTCGAGGATGTCGGCGGCGGAGCGGGGGTCGAGGTTGCCGGTGGGCTCGTCGGCGAGGAGGAGTTCCGGCTCGTTCACCAGTGCGCGGGCGATGGCGACGCGCTGTTGTTGGCCGCCGGAGAGCTCGGTCGGTCGGTGGTGCAGGCGGTCGGCGAGCCCGACGGCCTCGAGCGCCCGGCGGCCGGCGCCGGCGGGCGGGTCCTCCTTGGTGTAGAGCAGAGGCAGTTCGACATTCTCCAGTGCGCTTGCGCGCGGCAGCAGATGGAACGCCTGGAAGACGAAGCCGAGGTGCCGGTTGCGGAAACGTGCCTGCGCGGCGCTGTCGTACCGGGCCACCTCGGCGCGTTCGAAGAGATAACGGCCGGCGGAGGGCTGGTCGAGCGTGCCAATGATGTTCATCAGCGTCGACTTGCCGGAGCCGGAGGCGCCGACGATGGCGACGAAGTCGCCGCGCGTGATGCGCAACGACACACCCGCGAGGGCGTGCACCGGCGCGGTCCCGGGGCGGTTGTAGGTCTTTTCGATCCCTGTGAGTTCTATCATGGTATAGTGGTTACTCTGTTTGTGCGCGACATGGAGGTCTCGGCTGGGGAGATACGGACGATCGCGGACATCTCGGGCCGCAGGACATGGTCCGGCGGCGGTGCGAAGCGCAGCACGACGATGTAGTCGACGACGTTGTCGCGGATCTCCGCCTTCGGATAGATAGCGGTGACGATGCCGGAGAACTCCTCCGCGCCGTAGGTGTCGACAGTGAAGGTCGCGCGCTGGCCCGCCTCGATCCGGCCGATGTCGGTCTCGTCGACGTAGGCCCAGACCTCGAGGCGGCTCAGATCGATCAGGGTCACGAAGGTTGGCGCGGAGAAGCTGGCGGAAACCGTCTCGCCCTCCTGGGTGGCGACCGAAGCGACGACGCCACCGATCGGTGCGGTGATGACGGCGTGGTCGAGCTGGATCGCGGCATAATCGACCGCCGCCTGTGTCGCGGCGAGCCGCTGCTCGGCCACGGCGTGGGCCCGCTCGGCCCGGTCGAGGTCGTCGGCCGAGATCGCCCGGGCGGTGGCGATGGTACGCTGGCGTTCGCGGTTGGCGGCGGCGTAGCGCAGATCGGCGAGGGCAAGGCGCTGCTCGGCGACAGCCTTGGCGTGCAAGGCCAGCAGCTCACGATCGTCGAGCTCGGCGAGGCGCTGACCCGCCGCGACCGAGTCGCCCACCTGCACGTGGAGCCGGCGAACCACGCCGGAGAGTCGCGACCCGACCCGCACCTCGGCACCGACCTGCGGCTTGATCACGCCGGAAGCCTTGACCAATTGCGGAGGATCGGCCGGTGCGCGCTGCGCAAGCGAGGGGGCCGGGCCGGGTGCCACGGGCGCTGCGGCCGGCGCGGGGTGCGCACCGAGGAGGAGGCCGGCGACAACGGCGCCCAGCGCGGGGGCTGGCGGGCGCATCCTCATTGGTGTGACGAGCCCGCGGCTGTTCCGCGAAGCGGGGGATCTCGGTGTTGGCCGGAGTGCATGCCGGCAGCGTGCCGGGTGAAGCGGTAGACACCGCCAGTGGAAAGCAGGCGCGTCCGGTCCCGGAGACTGGGCGACGCGTGGCGGACCCGGAGGCTGCGGCGGAGCCACCGGGACCGGAGCGGCACCGTCGAGCGTTCGAGGGGCGCGCGGTGGGCGCGGCTAGAGCAAGCGCGTGCGGTCGAGCGCGCGGTACTGGATCGCTTCGAGCAGGTGCGGCGCCTCGATGTGCTCGGCACCCGCAAGATCGGCGATGGTGCGGGCGACCTTCAGGATGCGGTCGTAGGCTCGGGCGGAGAGCGTGAGCTCGTGCATGGCGTGCTCGAGGAGGTCGCCGAGCGCAGCGTTGTGCGCGCAATGGCGGCGGATCTGCGCGGGCGACATGCGGGAGTTTGTGTGCGTGCGCGTGCCGGCGTAGCGTTGCCGCTGGATGGCCCGGGCGCGCTGGATGCGCTGACGGATCGCAACGGAACCTTCCCCGAGGCGATCGGAGCGCAGCTCCGCCACCGAGAGCGACGGCGCCTCGATGTGGAGATCGATGCGGTCGAGCAGCGGGCCGCTGACGCGCGAGCGGTACCGCTGGACCTGCGTGGGCGAGCAGCGGCACTCGCGCCGCGGGTCCCCAAGATACCCGCACGGACAGGGGTTCATCGCCGCGACGAGCATGATGTTGGCCGGCAGGGTGACCTTTCCGGCGCTCCGGGATATCGATACGTGGTGGTCCTCCAACGGCTGGCGGAGCACCTCGAGGGCGGAGCGCTTGAACTCCGGCAGTTCGTCGAGGAACAGCACGCCGTGGTGGGCGAGCGAGATCTCGCCCGGGCCGGGCACCGTGCCGCCGCCGATCAGGCCGACATCGGAGATCGTGTGGTGCGGCGCCCGGAATGGTCGGGCGAACGTGCGCAGCTCGCCGTGCAGGGTGTGGCCGGCGGCGCTGTGGATCGAGAGCATCTCGAGGAACTCGTCGAGCGAGGGCTCGGGCATGATCGTCGGAATGCGTTTCGCGACCATCGACTTGCCGGAGCCCGGCGGACCGACGAGCAGCAGGTTGTGGTTCCCCGCCACGGCGATCTCGACGGCCCGACGGACCGCCTGCTGGCCCTTGATCTCGGCGAAGTCGGGCGCGCCCTCGAAGGCGCCGGAGCCCGCCGGAGGGGTCGCCGGCAACGGCTGGAGCGCGAGCTGGCCGGAGAGGAACCGGACCGCCTCGTCGAGCGTCTGGATCCGGTAGACGGGTACGCCCTCGACCAGTGCGGCCTCCTCGGCGGAGACCGGCGGGAGGAGCAGTCCGCGTTTGCGGAGCTTGCGCGCGAGCAGCCCCATCGCAAGGGCTCCGCGCACCGCGCGTGTGGCCCCGGAGAGGCCGAGCTCGCCGGCGATGAGGTAGTCGTCGATCGCCGCTGCGTCGAGCTGGCCGGTGGCGACGAGCATGCCGAGCGCGATGGGCAGATCGTAACACGGACCCTCCTTGCGGATGTCTCCCGGGGCGAGGTTGATCGTGGTGCGCGAACGCGGCGGATGGAGGCCGCTGTTGGTCAGGGCGGAGAAGACGCGGTCGTTCGACTCCTTCACGGCGGCATCGGGCAGACCGACGAGAATGAGGCGGAGATCGCCGGATTCGCCGGCGTTGACTTCGACCTGGACGGGGACGGCTTCGATGCCCTGGAGGG
>JAEZSJ010000309.1 GCA_023443985.1 Verrucomicrobiota bacterium
CTCACGTTGTTCCCGTCGTGCGGGCGGAGCCCGAGGAATGTCGCCGCCGAGGCGATCGTCACCAGTCCGAGCGTGAGGAAGGCCTGGTGCAGCGCCGGTATCGCCCGCGCCGCCTCGGTCTGCGCCACCGGGCCGAGGAACCACGCGGTCACGAGCGAGCCCAGGGCCACCCCGAAGCTGAGCGAAAGTTGCTGGGCGGTGCTCGAGATGCTGCCGGCCTTCGAGGCGTCTCCGTCGTCGATGTCCGAGTACACGAGCGAGTTCATCGCCGTGAACTGCAGCGAGGAGAAGAAGCCCTGGGTGAAGCTCAGCGCGAGGATCGCCGGCACCGGCGTGCCCCGGTCGACCTGCGTGAAGAGCGTCATCGTGAGGCCGAGCAGCACGGTGTTCGCGAGCAGCGTGCTGCGATGCCCGAGGCGTTTCAGCACGCGCCGGCTCACGAGCTTCATGCCCATCGCCGCGAGCGCCGCCGGCATCGTCAACAGCCCCGCCTGCCACGGCGCATACCCGAGACCGAGCTGATAGAGCAGCGGGAGGAGGAACGGCATGCCGCCGAAGCCGAGCCGCGTGACGAAGCCGCCGAGCACCGCCAGCCGGAACGTGCGCACGCGGAGGAGCCCGAGCTCGAGCAGCGGCGCCTCTTTCCGTCGCGCGTGCCACCCGTAGGCCGCGAGCAGCGCGAGCGCGGCGGTGGTCATCGCCACCACCGGCAGCGACGCGTGGTGGTGTTCGCCGAACACCTCCAGCACGTGCGAGAGCAGCGCGACGCCGCTGCAGAACAGCACGAAGCCCCACCGGTCCAGCCGCGGCACCGCCGGATCGCGGTAGTCCGGCATGTAACGGCGCGTCAACCACAGGCCGAGCAGCGCCAAAGGCACGTTCACGAAGAAGATCGCGCGCCACGACGCCACGTGCACGATGAACCCGCCCGTCACCGGACCCAGCAACGGCCCGAGCAGCGCCGGGATGACCACGTAGTTCATCGTGCGCAGCAGCTCGGAGCGCGGAAACGAGCGCACGAGCGCCACGCGGCCCACCGGCGTCATCATCGCGCCGCCGATGCCCTGCAACAGCCGCGAGGCGACCAGGACCGGGACGTTCGGCGCCAGGCCGCATCCGAGCGAGCCGGCGAGAAACAACCCGATCGCCACCTCGAATACGCGCCGCGTGCCGAACCGGTCCGCCATCCAGCCGCTCGCGGGGATGAAGATCGCCAGGCTCAGCGTGTACGTCGTGAGCACCGCCTTCAGACCGAGCGGCTCCACCTGCAGGCTCGCCGCCATCGTCGGCACCGCGACGTTCACGATCGTCGCGTCGAGGTTCTCCATGAACAGCGCCACCGCCACCAGCCACGGCATGTACCGGCAGACCTCGCGCGGCAGCTCCGCGTCGGCGGATCGTGGAGCGACGGAGTTCGGCATGGGATCACGACGTTAGGCGTCCCGCCCGGAAAACAAAGCCCCGTGCCCCGCCCAAACCCCGAACCGCGGGTCGGTCGGCGCTCCGGTGGGTGCGCTCAGCGAAAGGCCGCCGTCTCGCCCACCGCGAGCGCGCGAAACTGCGCCGCCGGCACGCCGCGGGCGGCGAGCGTGTCGGCCAGCAGCACGGGGGGTTCGCGCAGCGGCTCCTCGGTGAGGACGAACGTGCCCCAGTGCATCGCGAGCGACTGCCGCGCGCCGATGAGTTGGTGGATCTCGACGGCATCGGCCGCCGTGCAATGGACGGGCGTCATCACCCAGCGCGGTTGATACGCCCCGATGGGCAACAGCGCGACATCGACGCCGCCCGTTGCCCGCAGCCACGCGCCGAGTTCGGCGAAGAACGGGGCCATCCCCGTGTCGCCGGCGAAGTAGATGCGCTTGCCCGCCACCTCGAGCAGCCAACCGCACCAGAGCGCGACGTTGCGGTCGTGCGTGCTGCGCGCGCTGAAATGCAGTGCCGGCAACGCCGTGAGCTTCGCGCCCGCCACCGCCAACGACTCGCCCCACTCGGCTTCGTGGACGCGCCCGCCCGTCTTGCGGCCCACGAACTGTGCCAGCCCGGCGGGCGAAACGTAGGCTGGCGCGGCACCGAGTCGCCGCAGCGTGGTTACATCACAATGGTCGTAGTGCGAGTGGCTCAACAGCACGAGGTCGATGCGCGGCAGCTTCTCGAACGGCAGCCCCGGGGCCACACGTCGCCGCAGCGACCACAACGGCACCGGCGAACAGAACCGCGACCAGATCGGATCGGTGAGAATGTTCAGCCCGCCGACCTGGATGAGCCACGTCGCGTGCCCGACCCAGGTGAGTTGCACCGCATCCGCCGGCGGTGCCGCGATCCGCGCTAGGTCCGGCGCCACGCAAGGCGCCGCGCCCGTCGGCACGCGCGAGCGTTCGACCGCCGGCTGCTCCTTCGGCCCAAGCCGCAGCCCCCATTTGAGAATCCGCCCCGGCGTCGGCGGCGGCACTCCGCCGATGTTTTGGTAGCGCCCCGTCCGCGGGTCGCGCTGGACGCGAAGGGAGCCCGGATAGGTGGGGACAGCAGGATTCACAACTATTGGAACTCCAATAGAGGCATCGCTCATTTAGACCCCGAAACCAATAGTCTCCGGTACGTGCGAAACTGTGTGAACGCCGAGAAGGCGAGTGTGACAACAGCACAGATCTCGAACGCACTTGGGGCGCCGCGGACAACGAGACGATGGATCGGCAGCGCCATTAGGACCAACGTCCAGACCGCGCCAAACAGAGCAACCCGAGAGTCCGTCCACTTGCGCCCACCAATCGGCAGCACCAGCAAGAGCACACCGGCAACAAGTAGCAGTACTTCCGACCGAGAGTCTTTCGTCGGAATCACGGAGCCGACGATTAGAGCAACCGCGAGCGGGAGGGCATATCGCCGCATCGTACGGACCGACTTCCGGGTTGCCTCCAGCTGTCGCTCCGAGGAGGCGGGATTTGGAGTAGTCGTCGTTGTCATCGTGGAGAGCTCCGTTCGGCCGCTCCTTCACTCCCCTCTCTGCCGCACCGCCTCGAAGAGCGTGATGATCGTCGCCATCGCCACGTTGAGCGAGTCGGCCTGGCCGGCCATTGGAATGCGGATGCGGGCGTCGGCCTCCTTCAGCCAGAAGTCGCTCAGCCCGTACTGCTCGCTGCCCATGAGCAGAGCGACCGAGCCGGTGAGATCCGTCTTCGTGTAGAGCTCCGTGGCCGAGGGTGTCGTCGCCACAACGCGGATTCCCTTTCCGCGCAATAACGCGTGCACCTCCTCCGTCGTCGCGATCGCCACCGGCATCGCAAACAACACGCCGGTCGAGGAGCGCACGACGTTGGGGTTGAAGAGATCCGTCACCGGATCGCACACGATCACGGCGTCGACCCCGGCGGCGTCGGCGCTGCGCAGGATGGTGCCGAGGTTGCCCGGCTTTTCGATCGCTTCGACCACGAGCAGGAACGGCGGATCGGACAGCTCCAGCTCCTCGAGCTTCGTGCGCCACTGCGGGATCAGCGCAAGCAGGCCGTCGGGCCGTTCCCGGTAGGCGACCTTGGCGAAGGCGTCCTTCGAGAGTTCGAGGACCCGCGCACCGGCGGCCTCGGCGCGGGCGATGAGCGCGGGTTCGTTCTCGCCGAGGAACCAGTCGGGCGCCACGTAGAACTCCACCGGCTTCGCGCCCTGGTCGAGCGCGCGCAGGATCTCGCGGTAGCCCTCGACGATGAACACGCCCGCCTCGTCGCGCTCGCGCCGCTCGCGCAGGCGGACGAGCTGCTTGATGCGCGGATTCTGGAGACTGGTGATGCGTTCGGCGGGCATGAGACGCGACCCAGCGAAACAACAACCGCCGGAAACTCACGACCGAAAACTGCCCGGCACCGCCTGTCCGCCACCAACTCCGCCGTGACCGATTAAGTCGACGACCGTCGAAATAACCGGTCGAGAACCTCCGACCTGCCCCACCCCCATGCCGGGCTTGCTGGTCACGAGCGACTTCGGTGCCACCCGACCGCTCAAGTCGACGGTCGTCGACTTAAGCGGTCGAGCGGGAATGGCACCTTCCACGTTTCGCAACAACGGCACCGGGTGACGACTGGGCGACGACGGAGCGGCCCTGCCGCGGTAGGCAGAGGCCACCCCAGGTGCGGCGGACTCCGTGACGGCTCGCAGCTCACCCAGGCGCAGCAGGACAGCCACCCCA
>JAEZSJ010000310.1 GCA_023443985.1 Verrucomicrobiota bacterium
CCACTGCCTGCGCAAGGACAGTTTACGCCACTTCAGATCACGCTCCTCGAGCAAGGTGAACCCACTTAAACCCGTTCCGAACCTCGCCACCGCCGTGTTCTACGCTCAAAACTGAGCCAAACTCCAGGGGGCGTCGCTTGCGACGCCCTCATCCGAGGGTAGGGCGAACCGTCCCGGTGAGCCGTGGCTTCACGCAAGCTCGCGCGATATCGGCTCGGCAGGGACGCCTCGCCCTACCTCGAACGACCAAGGCATGAGCCCCACCCCTGGAGGGAAGCAACCTCCGGTTTGCTCCCGGCTCCGCGCTCGCCACACTCCCTCGCGCCCATGCCGGACCTCTTCATCATCGCGGGGGCCGAACGGCGCGGGGAAGACCGCGCCGCTTTCATCTCGGCGTGCGCAATCTCGCCGAACTGTACCGGCCGCTGGTCCACCGCTGGCGGCTTTTCGAGAACACCAAAGAGAAACCCTGTCTTGTCGCCGAAGAGGAGGACGGGCGGTTTTCAGTGTCCGATGCGCCCCTGCTTGCCCGCATCGAGCGCGAGGCTAACGTGCATTTCGTGAGCGAGACACCTCCCAACATCGTCGAAGAACCTGCCATTTTCCGGTTCGACGAAAACACCCGCGCCGCGATGCGCGCGATGCGGAAGGCTTTCGCGGACGCTGTGCTGGAGAATCTTCGTTTCGGGTTGCCGGTCGTGCAGTACATCGACGGCAAGGTTGTGCACACCCCGGCCGAGGAGCTCGCGCCGCTTGCCCGCCGCATCCTCGCGGCCAACGGCGAACCGCTGCCGGAGGAGATCGAGGCAGGGAAGACCTTCTGAGGGCTTGGTTGTAGGAAGTCTGCTTGCAGGGATCACTCCCGCTCGTCGCGGATTCTCGCCAACCGCGCGCACAGTTCGCGGTTCCGCGGTTCGGCCAGCCACGCCGTGAGCTCGCGTGCGGTGGCTTCGCCGACCAACGGCGACACCACGCTCTCCGTCGCGGCCATGAGCTTGCCGAGCGTGCCGTACTGCCCGGCGAGCGTTTTTGCCGCTGCCTTGCCCACGCGCGGAATCCCGAGGCCGGTGATCGTTCGCCATAGCTCGGCGCGTCGGCTCCGCTCGATCGATACGAGCAACGTTTGCGCGGTCTTTCGGCCGACGCGGGGCAACGCGACCAGTTGTTCCTCGCGGAGCATGTAGAGATCGCTCGGGTCGCGCACCAAACCGGCCTTCACGAGCGCGGCGATGGTCGCGGGACCGAGGCCCTTGATCGCAAGGCTGGACGCGAAGTGTTCGATCCTACCGCAAACCTGCGCGCCGCAATACTCGTTCGGGCAGCGCGCCTCGGTGCGGCCTTCGCTGAACACGACCGGCGTGCCGCACTCCGGGCAGTTCGCCGGGAAGCCGAACGCGGTGTTGCCCGGCAGACGTTGCGTGGGATCGGTTGCGACGAGCTGCGGGATGATCTCGCCGGCCTTCTCAATTGTCACGAGATCTCCGATGCGCAGGTCGAGCCGCTCGATGGTTGCCGGATTGTGCAACGTGGCTCTCCCGATCGTGGCACCGCCGAGTGCGACCGGGTCGAACTCCGCGACCGGTGTGAGCCGGCCGCTGCGCCCGACTTGGATCGCAATCGCGCGCAAACGCGTCGATGCCCGCTCGGCCGCGAACTTGTACGCGATTGCCCAGTGCGGCGCGGCATCGCTCGAACCGACCAGCTCTCGGGCCGCGATGTCGTCGATTTTCGCGACGGCTCCATCGATGGGAAATCGGAGCGAGCGACGTTCGCTTCCGACCTCCTGCACGGCACGCCAAAGCGCGCCGGCGTCGTTCGCCATTTGCACGGGCGCAATCGACGGCAGGCCCCAGCGTCTGGCCTGCTCGTGGAAGGCGCGCTGCGACTTCGGTGCGAGTTCGACCGGTTCACAGGCGCCCCATGCGTAGAAGACCACGTCCAGCCGTCGCGCGTTTCCGTCGGGGATCATCCGCTGCAGCGTGCCAGCGGCGAAGTTGCGCGGATGGGCGAAGGGTTCCTCGCCATCCGCGGCTCGCTCGCGGTTGAGTTTCGCGAACTCCGCCCAGCTCACGTACACCTCGGCGCGCAGTTCGATGCGATCAGGGATCGGGCCGGCCGCAAGGCGCTCCGGCAACGACCTGATGCAGCGGGCAACGGCGGTGACGTCGTCGCCGGCCTGCCCGTTGCCGCGGGTGAGCACGCGGACGAGTCGGCCATGCTCATAGGTGGCGCTAACGGCGAGCCCGTCGACCTTCGGCTCGACGACGACCGTCGCCCTGCTGCCACACTTTTCGTACCAAGCTCGCAGCTCGGCCTCGGTGTAGGATTTCTCCAGCCCGAGCATCGGCGCGCCGTGCGGGACCCGGGAGGCGCCCTCGCGATGGTCGTCGCCGAGCGAGGGCAACGGCGGCACCGCCGCGCCATCCTCGGGATGCTCGCGCTCGAGGGCGGCGAGTTCGCGGCGCAGGGCGTCGTAGGCGGCGTCGGATATCTCCGGCGCCGCGTGGCGGAAGTAGAGGTCGTCGTGGTGCGCGATCTTGGTGCGAAGCTCCGCGATGCGGGCGCGGGCGGTTTCGTCGGGCGAGCCGGCGGCGCACAGCGTCGCGAGGAGGAGCAGAAGTGCCAGCACGGCAGTGTGGGCCAGCGCGGGCCGGCGACCCGGGGTAGGGCGGCCGTTCATGGTCCTGAGGTTGGTCGCAAGGAAGCGGCGACGCGAGAGCGGAAATCGGCGGACCGGACGCCGTAACCGACAGAAGAAGACGAGGAGTTCCTGGTCGGAACGAAACCGTAGGGCGAACTGCGCGGGGATGGCGTTGGGCTTCCGGCATCAGCTTCGTTCTCTTCGTTTCCTTCTGTCGCACTCCGGCTTCTGTGGGTTACGGCTTCCACCATCCTCGCGCTTGACCTGCCGGCCTCCTGCGCGGTTTGGTTCACCTCCTGCCACCGGCAGGCACCACCATGAGCCTTGAGCAGAAACGCGCCGAACTGGTCGAAACGATCGGCCTCCTCCCCGACGGGGAGGAGCGCCTTGCGTACCTGTTGTCGCGGGGCCGCTCGTTTCCAGCGCTCGAGTCCCGCTTCAAGACCGAGGAGCGGCTTCTGCCCGGGTGCGTCTCCCAGCTCTGGCTCGTGCCGGAGTACCGCGACGGCCGCTGCTACTTCGGCATGGATGCCGACGCGCTCATCGCAAAGGGCATCGCCGCGGTGGTGTGTGCGTTCTACAGCGGCGAGGCGCCGGCGGATATCATTTCGATGGAGACGGACTTCCTCGCCGAGGTGGGGATCACCCAGGTGCTTTCGCCGAATCGGGCCAACGGACTCGCCAGCCTGCGCCAGCGCATCAAGGCCTTCGCGCAACATTGCCTCGCCCAAGGCGCGTAGTCGGCGGCCTTCGGGCTCGCCGCGCCGTGCGCCACGCCCATCCTCGGCGGGATGGAGCCGCGTATCAGCATCATCACCCTCGGCGTGGCCGATCTGGCGCGCGCCGTGCGGTTCTACCGGGAGGGACTGGGATTTCCGACCAGCTACAGGGAGGGCGAAGGCATCGCGTTCTTCCGCACCGGGGGCGCGCGGCTCGCGCTCTACCCGCGCGAGGCGTTGGCCGAGGACATCGGCCGCGACGTCGACCCCGGCCGGCCGGGCTTCGGCGGCATCACGCTGGCGCATAACGTGCGCACGCAGGACGAGGTCGCGACCCTGCTTGCGCTGGCGGAGAAGGCGGGCGGGACGATCGTGAAGCCGGCCCAGAAGGTGTTCTGGGGCGGATACCACGGCTACTTCCGCGACCTCGACGGCCATCATTGGGAGATCGCCTGGGGCCCGATGTTCGCCTTCGCCGCCGACGGCTCGCTCACCCTCTGACCGATGGCATCGATCCACCTGGAGTCCGGCGCGCCCTGGACGGAGTTGCCCCGCTCCCCGCAGCCGTGCGACGCCGATTGCGCCTTTTTCGGGCTGCTCGATCCGTGGTCGGATCGGGGCTGGTGCCGCGATCCGCGCTGCCCGGCGCTCGAACGCGTGACGCGGATCGGGCGCGAGTGTCCGCGTTTCGCGGTGCGCCCGGCCGGCACGGGGCCGCAGCGCCCGGCCGGCCTCCTCGCTGGCGAGCACCAGAATTCGGATGCGCCGGTGGATTCGGCGGCTTGAGCGCCCCTCAGGGCGCTCCCGGCGGCGGTGCGGGGGAGCGGCGCCGCCGCGGCAGGTCCTTCCAGGGCCCCTGGATCGCGAAATAGCCGAGCACCCCGCCGAACGCACCCAGGACGACGCCGCCGAGATAGAGCGAGGTGAGTGCGTCGCCGGTGAACACGTGGCGTGACGCGGTCGTCACCTCCACCCAGACCTCGCCGGGTGCCCTGCCCCGGAGCACCTCGCCGACGAAGAAGCAGGCGGGCAGCTGGAGCGGCGCCGTGAGCGGCGACGACAGGAACTGAAGCGCGATGCAGAGCAGGAGGTTGGCCCGGAAGAACAGCGCGATCCCGCACGCGATCAACGATTGGAACGGCAGAAACGGCATCATCGTGACCGGGAAGCCGATGATCCACGCGCGCGCCAACGACTCCCGGGTGGGCCGCCAAAGTGCCTTGTCGAGCAGGCGGTCCCCGAAGCGCCGGTGGAGGAAGCCGCCGTGCAGGCGCTTGCGCGTCAACTGCCGGCGGTGGAGCCAGCGGAAGGTGCGCAGGGAGAAACGCATGGGATCAGGTGGCCCCGCCGGCGGCGGAGGCCGCCGGCTGCCGGGTGAGCAGGACCTTGTCGACGCGATGGCGGTCCATGTCGGCCACCTCGAATTTCCAGCCCTGGCAGAGGAACGACTCGCCGGCCTTCGGGATGTGCGCGAGCCGGTCGGTCACGAAGCCGCCGAGCGTCTCGAAGTCGCCGTCCTCCTCGCCGGGCAGGGCCGCAAGCCCGAAACGGCGGTGCAGCTCGGGGATGCTCATGATGCCGTCGACCAGCCAGGAGCCGTCGTCGCGCTGGACGGCGTCCGGGGCATGGCGGTCGCCCGGTTCTGGCAGGTCGCCGACGATCGCCTCCATCACGTCGATCAACGTGACGAGCCCCTGGATGCTGCCGAACTCGTCGGTGACGAGCGCGAGGTGCTTGCCGGACTTCTTGAACGACTCGAGCAGCTGCACCGCGGTGATCGTGGCGGGCACGAGCAGCGGCGCGGTGAGGTGGTGGCGGATATTGTTGGGCAGCCCAATGGCGGAGTTGGCCCAGAGCGCCTTCACCGCGACCATGCCGATCACGTTGTCGCGGGTGCCTTCGTAGACGGGAAAATGGGAATGCCCGCTGGCGACGATCTTGCGCCAGTTGACCTCGTCGGCATCGGCGACGTTGAGCCAGACGATGCGCGTGCGGCGCGTCATGATCGTGGTCACCGGCCGCTCGTCGAGGCGCAGCACCCCCTCGACCATCGCGCGCTCAGCCCGGTGGAACACGCCGGCGGTGGTGCCCTGCTCGATGAGGTGGGCGATCTCCTCCTCCGAGGGCGGCGCCTCCACCGTGCGGCGCAGCCCGAGGATCCGCAGGACCAGGCTGGTCGTGATGGTGAGCAGCCAGACGAACGGCGCCGCCACCCGGGTGAGTCCCGTCATCGGGCGCGCGACCAGCATCGCCCGGCCCTCGGGGTCGCCCAGCGCGATGCGTTTGGGGACAAGTTCACCGATGATCAGGGAGAAGAAGGTGAGCAGGGCGACGACGAGGAAGAACGCGAGGCGGTCGGCGTAGGGCGCGAGCGCGGGGACGGAGCCGATGACACCGGCGAGCTTGGTGGTGAGGGTGGTGCCGGCGAAGGCGGCGGAGAGCACGCCGACCATGGTGATGCCGATCTGGACCGCCGAGAGGAACCGGTCGGGCTGCTCGGCCAGCGCGAGGGCGGCCCGGGCCGGGAGGGAGCCGCCTTCGGCCAGCATCCGCAGCCGGGTCTTGCGGGCCGAAACCACGGCGATCTCCGCCATGGCGAAGACGCCGTTGGCCAACAGGAGCAGGAAGATGATGAACAACTCGACGAGGATGGGCATCGGCGCGGAAACGAACCGCCAGTTACGCCCGCGGGAAGTGGGATGTCAAACGGGGCCGCCGGGGCAGGCGCCGCGCGGAGCGAAACCGGGCTTGCTATTTCGCCAAATCGCGAAATGATCCACGCCGTCATGACC
>JAEZSJ010000317.1 GCA_023443985.1 Verrucomicrobiota bacterium
GGCTTCCTTCCCACGCACGCCTCGCGGCGCCGCAGTTGCCCTTCGGCTCGACCTTCCCTCTGTCGGGCGGTCAACAGACTGACCTCGTTCCTTTCGGTTCGGGTTTCACTGTCAGGCAGGTGCGCCCGGCCGGGCGCCCCCCGAAAAAGCCGCCGGGCGGAACCGGCGGCTTGGGAAAGTCACGACACGAGGCGGGGCGCTCAGGCGCCGATCTCGTGGCTGGAGAAGACGTTTTGCACGTCGTCCAGCTCCTCGAGCGCGTCGATGAGCGTCTGCACCTTGGCGGCGTCCGCCTCGTTGAGAACGAGCGGCACCTTCGGGAGGTAGACGATCTCGCTGGAGTCGGGCTTGATGCCCGATTTTTCGAGCACGCCGGCCAAAGCGTAGTAGGCATTGACCGGACAGAGGACCTCGAAGCCCTCGTCGGAGGTGCGCACATCGTCGGCGCCGGCGTCGAGGGCGATCTCCATGAGCTTGTCCTCGGTGGTCTTGTCCTTGCTGATGAGGAACTGGCCGCAGTGGTTGAACTGGAACGACACGGCGCCGGACTGCGCGAGGTTGCCCGCGTAGCGGGAGAACACCGAGCGCACCTCGGAGGCGGCGCGGTTCTTGTTGTCGGTGGTGACCTCGACGATGAGGCCCGCGCCAGCGGGGCCGTAGCCCTCGTAGGTGATCTGCTCGATCGCGGCGCCGGCGAGCTCGCCGGTGCCCTTCTTGATGGCGCGCTCGACGTTGTCGTTGGGCATGTTCGCCTCGCGCGCCTTCAGGAGGATGGTGCGCAGCCGGGCGTTCGCGTCGGGGTTGCCGCCGCCGGAGCGGGCGGCGAGCGTGATTTCCTTGCCGATCGTGCTGAAGATCTTGCCGCGCTTCGCATCGGCCGCGCCTTTGGCGCGCTTGATTGTAGCCCACTTGCTATGGCCAGACATGGTGAGGAGGGATTCGGGGTGTTGAGGTGCGAAAAGGGAGAACGAAACTCCGGCGACGTGCGAAGGTTATTTTTGCTTCGGGCGCCGGCCGGCCGGGGTGACGTTCTTCACGCCCGACTTGCCGGCCGGGGGCAGCGGGTCGTGGTCGGGCATGCGGTTGATGATGAGCTGCTGGCCGATCGTGAAGAGGTTCGAGACGGTCCAGTAGAGGGCGAGGCCGGAGCCGAAACCGTAGCAGAAAATCACGAACATGATCGGCATGAACTTCATCATCTTCGCCTGCGCGTTGTCCATCGAGGGCGTCGGCATGAGCTGCATCTGCACGATCGAGGACACGCCCATGAGGATGGGCATGATGTTGAGCGGGAAGCCGTAGATGCGGGCGACGGTGTCGGGCGAGGCGAGGTCCTTGATCCAGAACCATTCCGCGAAGCGCAGGTCCGACGAGGTCTGGAGCATCGCGAAGAAGCCGATGAAGAACGGCATCGTGATGAGGATCGGGAGACAGCCGCCGACGGGGTTGACCTTCGCCTCCTTGAAGAGCTCGAGTGTGGCCTTCTGCTTCTTCTGCGGGTTGTCGGCGTACTTCTCGTTGATCTCCTTCAGGCGCGGCTGGATCTTCGCCATGCGCTTCGAGGACTTCGCGGCGCTGAGGGTGAGCGGGAGGGTGACGGTCTTGAGGAGGAGCGTCGTCACGACGATGGCCCAGCCCCAGTTGCCCAGGAAGCCGTGGAACCAGTTGAGGAGCGTGAGCAGAAGCGGGGCGAAGAAGCCGGCGAAGAAGATCCGGTTGAAGAAATACCCGTCGAACTGCATCGCGTGGTGCTCACCCTGCTCGAAGGTCTTGAGGCGGGCGTACTCCTTCGGACCGACGTAGAACTTGCCGCCGAGCGAGACGGAGGCGCCGGGCTCGAGCCGCGGAAGGTCGAAGTTGAAGTCGCTGGTGATGCCGAAGGCGGTCGGCACGTCGGGCAACGCCGGTTGCACCTTCACCCGGCGCACGACCAGACCCGTGCCGGGCTGGTCGGGGGTGAAGATCGCGGCGAAGAACTGGTTCTTCACGGCGCCCCACACGACCTTGCCGGGCTTCTCGAGGTAGGGCCGCGGCGCCACATCGCCGCCGAACAGCCGCTTGAAGAAACCGCCGCCCTCCAGCGCGCCGCGGTCGACGTACTCGGTGTCCTCGCCGTCCCAGAAGGCGGCGTTCAGGTACATGCCGGTGTCGTGGCGGTCGGCGAGTGTGGCGGTGCCGAGGTTGAGGGAGAGGCGCTGGGCGCCGATGGCGGCGTCGGAGAGGTTGCGGACCGTCGTCGAGACCTCGACTCGGTACGGGTCGCCGGGCTGGCCGGGCTGCGGAAGGGCGAACGTGCGGGTGACCTCGAGGCGGCCGTCGGCCACGGCGCGGAAGGTCACGAGGTCGGCCGTCTTCTCGACGATCTCCCACTTCGCGGCGGCGTCGAGGCCCGGCACGCCGGTGAACGACAGCATCGGGGCGGCGTGGACGGCGTTGAAGACGTACGGCGCCGGATCGCCCTTCACGGCGGGGTGTTTGAGGAAGGCGACATCGCGAATCGCGCCGCCGAAATCGGTGAAGGTCACGCGCAACTCGGCGTTGGCCAAAGTGACGACCTGCGCCTCGGCCGGAGCAGCGGACGGGAGGGCATAGAAGCCGTTGGCGATGGGCGGCGTGATCGCGGGCGCCTGCGCGGTGGGCGCCGGCTGGGCGGACGCGGGAGTGGAGCCCTCGGCGGTGGGCTGCGTGAGCGCGGGGACCGGAGCGGCCGGCTGCGGCGCCGGTTTCTGGCGGAACCAGATCATTCCGGCAAAAGCCCCGATCAGCAGGAGGATGCCGATGGTCGTGTTCTTTTTATCCATGGAGACGGGTGGCGCGGCGGGAGTTCAACGAAAAGGGGACGCGGGCGGCCGCTCGCGCGGAACACGGCAGCCAGCGGAAAGTCTCGGGCACGGGATCCTCGCCGCCGGGGTGCAACGGGTGGCAGCGCAGAAGCCGGCGCAGGGTCAGCCACAGGCCCGCGAGCAGGCCGTGGCGCCGGAGCGACTCGACGGCGTAGTGCGAGCAGGTCGGGTGGAACCGGCAGCCGCAGCCCGGACCAAAGACCAGCGGCAGCCACGGGGCGACGCCCAGTTGGTACAACCGCACCGCCGCGACGGCCACAAGACGTGGCGCGCGCCAGAGGGCGCGCCCGACATGCAGCAACGGCCCGTGGGGGCGCTCAGTGCTGGACTGTCGTTTCGCCGGCAATTCTACGGAGAGTTTTCTGGAAACGTTTCTCGAGATCGGCCGTGGCGATGCGGCGCATCGACGGACGGGCCGAGACGATGAGATCGAGACCGGGAGCGATCTCGTGCTGGTGGTGGCGGAACAGCTCGCGCAGGACGCGTTTGCAGTGGTTGCGCACCACCGCGCCACCCACGGCGCGCGAGGCCGCCACGCCCAGACGGGCGGGCCGGCCATCGCCGCGATCACGGACCCAGAGCAGGAACCAGCCCCCGTCGAGCCGGCGCCCGGTCTCACGCGCGGCCGAGAAATCGGCGCTGCGGCGGACGCGTTGCGCCGATCCGAAGAGGAGGCGGCCCTGCGGGGCGTCAGACAACGGTGAGGCGCTTGCGGCCCTTGGCGCGACGAGCGGCGAGCACTTTGCGGCCACCGCGAGTGGAATTGCGGGCGCGGAACCCGATCTTGCGGGCGCGTTTCTTCTTATGCGGACGATAGGTCGGTTGCATGATGGAGAGGGAAAAAGAGGGGGAAGTTGGCCGGCGGGCCCAACCGGTGTCAAGCCCTCGACCGGGGGATTCGTGGAAAGGGGCCGGCGGAGGTAGGGCGGTTGCTCCGAAACCGCCGCTGGAGTTTGGCTCAGTTTTGAGCGTAGAACACGGCGGTGGCGAGGTTCGGAACGGGTTTAAGTGGGTTCACCTTGCTCGAGGAGCGTGATCTGAAGTGGCGTAAACTGTCCTTGCGCAGGCAGTGG
>JAEZSJ010000380.1 GCA_023443985.1 Verrucomicrobiota bacterium
CTCGCGTGCAGCCGTCGCGAACCCCAGCTCCGCCGCGTGTTGGGCCGCGGCAAGCTCCAGCACCAGGTCGGACGGCTCCTGCTCCGCCGGATCGATCGTCACCACCAACGGAGCCGGCCCCAACGCCGGGTTCTGCGCGTGGAGCCCGCCCGCGACCGCCACTGCGGCCAGGCAACACCGGATCGATAGGGCAATGCGTCGCATCGCGATCATCGGCCCGACGATGCCGCCCGGGCTCCCCGAGGCAAGAACAGCGACACCCGCGCACGGCCGCCGTCCCGTCGCCCGCGCCGCCCGTCTTGAGTTCCTGGCGCCCGCCCGTCTACCCTCGCCGCCGTCCATGCGCCTCCGCCCCTCCCTCCGGCCCCTCGTCGCGACCACCCTCAGCCATCCCGCGCGACGACGCTGGCTCGGTACCCGCCTGTATTGGATCTGTCAGTTCACAGGCTGGGCACTGGTGGCCGGTCTGTTCCTGCTGGCCAACATCGCCGCGGACCGGCCGCACCGCTGGGTGGTGCCGGTTTTCATGTTCAGCGGCGGCCTGGTGTGCACCCATCTGCTGCGCGTCCTGATCCTGCACCGGCGCCACCAGGTGCGTTCATGGACGGGGTTCCTGCTCCCGCTCCTCCCCTGGACTCTCGCCTGCGGGATGGCGCTGACCGGCATCCTCCACCTCGCCGCCCTGGGTTTCGCGCCCGAGATGATCGCGGGCGAGCGCCTTCCCCTGCCGCTGGCCTACTGGCTCCCCGTGTGCGAGACCTCGGTGCTCCTGCTCGGCTGGACCGGGCTGTATCTGGGCATCGCCTACTTCCGCGGTTATCAGAAGGCCGAGACGGAACGGCAAACCCTCGCCGGCGCGGTGCAGGAGGCGGAGTTGCGCCTGCTCAAGAGCCAGATCGACCCGCACTTCCTGTTCAACAGCCTCAACACCCTGCGCTCGCTGATCACGCGCGATCCGCGCCAGGCGCGCGATGCCATCACCCTGATCGCCGACCTGCTCCGCGCATCGCTCACGACCAACAACCGGCCGCTGATCCAGTTGGCCGAGGAGCTCGAGGTGGTCCGCAGCTACCTCACCCTGGAACAGCTCCGTTTCGAGGAACGCCTGTCGGTGCGCTGGTCCGTCGCACCGGAGACGCTCCCCTGCACGCTTCCCCCCTCCGCGCTCCAGACGCTGGTGGAGAACGCGGTCAAACACGGCATCGCCCCGCGCACCGAGGGGGGCGAGGTCGCGGTCGCCGCCGAGCTGCTCGATGGCGCCCTGCGTCTCACCGTCACCAACCCCGGCCGGCTGGACGCGCCCCGCGGGGAATCGACCCGTATCGGCCTGTCGAACACCCGCGGACGCCTCCGCCACCTCTGCGGAGGCGAAGCCCGCCTCGTGCTCGAGCAACGTGCACCCGACCAGGTCGCCGCGGTGCTCACGATCCCGCCCGCCACGCCCGTCCCGCTGGAGCCCTCCGCCGCGCCCGCGACCCGCTGAAGGCGCCTCGATCCGCAGACCGGCCAGCCCCCCGGATTCACCCAACCACCGCCCGTCGCACCCCGGAGGCCGCCGGTCCGGCGCAAAACCGCTTGGCGCGTCCCGCCGGGCTCGCGTAGGTTGCGCGCCCGGCGCCGCTACCCGCCCGCCACCGTTCACTCACGCTCACCCGCGATGCCCGCACTCACCGTCAATCTCGACCTCGTCCGCAAGTACGCCAAACCCGGCCCGCGGTACACCTCGTACCCCACCGCGCCCCAGTTCACGGACACCTTCGACCGCGATCGTCTCGCCCGCGAACTCGACGCCCACAACCGCTCCGACCGCCCGCTCTCGCTCTACCTCCACATCCCGTTCTGCGAGACGCTCTGCTGGTTCTGCGGCTGCACCCAGATCACCACCCACGACCACGGCAGATCCGGCCCCTACCTCGAGCGGCTCATCCGCGAGATCGAGCTCGCCGCCGCCCCGCTCAACCCCGCCCGCCGCGTCGTGCAGCTGCATTTCGGCGGCGGCACCCCCAACTTCCTCTCGCCCGACGAGATCCGCCGCCTCGGCGCCGTCCTGCGCTCGCGCTTCACGTTCTCGCCCGACGCCGAGATCGGGGTCGAGTTCGACCCGCGCCGGCTCACCCGCGACCACGTGGCCGCCTTCCGCGAACTCGGCGGCAACCGGGCGTCCCTCGGTATCCAGGATTTCGATCCGAAGGTGCAGGAGGCCGTCCACCGCATCCAGCCCGAGCCCGTCGTTCGCCAGGCGATCGCGTGGCTGCGCGAGACCGGCTTCGAGTCGCTCAACCTCGACCTCATCTACGGCCTGCCCTACCAGACCCCGGCCTCGTTCGCCGACACCCTCGAGCGGGCCGTCGCCCTCGGCGGCGACCGGTTCGCAATTTTCAACTACGCCCACGTCCCCTGGCTGCGACCCGGCCAGAAGGTCATCCCCGAGTCCGCCCTCCCCTCGCCCGAGCAGAAGCTCCAGATCCTCAAGGCCACCGTCGAGACGCTCACCGCGCGCGACTGGGCCTACATCGGCATGGACCACTTCGCCCGCACGACCGACGAACTGGCCGTCGCCCAGGCCGCCGGCACCCTCCAGCGCAACTTCCAGGGCTACAGCACCCGCGGCGGCGCCGACATCCTCGCCTTCGGCATGTCGGCGATCTCCCAGACCGACACCCACTACCGCCAGAACCTGAAGGTGCTGCCCCACTACTACGCCGCCGTCGACCGCGGTGAGGCGCCCGTCGCCAAGGCCTTCTTCCTCAGCGACGACGACCGCATCCGCCGCGAGGTCATCATGCGCCTCATGTGCGACCTAAGGCTTGAGTACGCGCCGCTCTCCGCGCGCCTCGGCATCGACTTCCCGCAGTACTTCGCCACCGCCCTCGCCTCGCTCGCCGAGGCCGAGGCCGACGGCCTGGTCGAGCGCCACCCCGACCGTCTCCAAGTCACGGATTCCGGGCGCCTCCTGATCCGCAACCTCGCGATGCCCTTCGACGCCTACCTGGCGAAGAAGCCCGCCCGTTTCTCGCAGACGGTGTAGCCGCCGCGAACCCCCACGGGCCTTGAGGCAGGGCGCCATGCCTGCACACTCGCCTTCAATGACCAAACGCGTCGCCATCGTCGGCGCCGGCATCACCGGACTCACCGCGGCCAGCGAACTCGCCGCCGCCGGGCACGCCGTCACCGTCTTCGAGGCTTCCGACCGGGTGGGCGGCGCAATCCGCACCATCCAGCGCGACGGCTGGCTCGCCGAGGCGGGGCCGAACACCGCGCTGCTGCGCGACGCCTCGCTCGACCCGCTCCTCGAACGCGCGGGCCTCGGCTCCCGGCTCCAGATCGCCAATGCGGCCGCCGCCAAACGCTTCATCGTGCGCCACGCCCGGCCCATCGCCCTGCCCTCCGGCCCGCTCGGCGCGATCACGACCCCGATCTTCAATTTCCGCGGCAAGCTCCGCGTCCTCGCCGAACCGTTCATCCGGCAGAACCGCGACAATCCCGACGAGACCCTCGCCGCCTTCGCCCGCCGCCGGGTCGGTCAGGAGTTTTTGGATTACGCCGTCAATCCGTTCGTCGGCGGCGTCTACGCCTGCGCCCCGGAGGAGCTCTGCGTGCGCCACGCTCTTCCTCGCCTCTGGCGGCTCGAGCAGAACCACGGCTCGCTCGTCCGCGGCACCATCGCGCTGCTGCGCGCCAAGCGGAAATCCGGTGCGCGCACCCAGACCCGCCTCGTCTCCTTCGCCGGCGGTCTCGGAACGCTGCCACACGCCCTCGCCGCCGCGCTGGGCGCCGCCGTCCGTCTGCGCACGGAGCTCGTCGGCCTCGAACCAGGCGCCACGGGCTGGCGGCTCGCGACACGCCGCGACGGCACGGTCGCCACGGCGGAGTTCGATGCCGTGCTCCTCGCCTGCGGCGCCACCACGCTCGCACAGCTCGAGATCAACGACCGGCGGCCGCTCGCCGCCTTCGCGGCGCTGCCCTGGTCCGCGGTGACGAGCCTCGCGCTCGGCTTCCGCCGGGATGAGGTGGCGCACCCCCTCGACGGTTTCGGCATGCTCGTGCCGGCGAAGGAGAACCGGCGCATCCTCGGTGCGCTCTTTTCCTCCACGCTCTTCCCCGGCCGCGCGCCGGCGGGCCACGTGCTGCTCACCGTCTTCGTCGGCGGCCGCCAGCCTGAATACGCCGACCTGCCCGACGCCGCGCTCGACACCCTTGTGCTGGACGAGCTGCGCACGCTCGTCGGCGTGCGCGGCGAGCCGGTCTTCCGGCATTGCACCCGCGTGCCGCATGCGATTCCCAAATACACCGTGGCCTTCGGTGCGCTGGCGGCCGCCGCCGACGCCTTCGAACGCGAGCACCCCGGTCTGCTCATCGCCGGGAACTGCCGCACCGGCATCTCGTTGGCCGACTGCATGGCCGCCGGCCAGGCGGCGGCGCGGCGCCTCGCGTGAGCTCCGCGCAACCGTCCCGCCCGCTCACCGCACCAGGTAGATCGCGCCGCTGAGCACGAGCGTGATCATCACGAACACCGCCACCAGCAACCAGGCCTGGATCGCGCGGGCCACCGGGCGCTCCGCCTCGCGCACCTCGTCGTCCGCGGGCAGGTCGACGCCGTCGAGATAGGTCTCCTCGCTCCAGCCGGTGAACTCGTCCGCGCCGCAATGCGGACAGGCGGTCGCGCCGGCGGGCACCGTCTCGCCGCAGTTCGGACAATCGCCCGGGGGGCGGAACGCCGCGGTCACAGGAAGCCTCCCCTGATCGCCGGCCGGAGGGTGCGGGTGCTGGGCATGCCCGCAGCCTGCGAACAACCGCCGCCACCGCAAGCAGCCCGCACGGGCGCCGAGGGATGGAAACACGCTTGCGCCCGCGGAGCCCCCGACGTGAGCTGCCCCCAGTTCGGTACCCCGCGTTCCCCGCCGTGTTCAGCCGGGACTCCCGTTCCTCCACGCGCCCGCGGCCGGCCCGCCCAAGGCCGGCGCCACCGGAGGTGCGCGCCGCGGCCGCAAGTTCCGGTGCAACGTTTTCCTGTCACCACGGTCGCAGTCTCACCGACTCCGCGCCATGAACACCTCAGACCAGCCCCCCACCGCGGCGGCAGGCGTCCGCCGCCTCGAAGCCTTTCCTCCCGGTGAAACGCCGCCGCCCGGCAGGGGCGAACCGCCGGTGTGGCCGGCGGTCTGCGAGGTGGTGGACGAGCCGGTCCTCGCGCTCGATGCGAAGGACGGCCGGATCCTCGCGGCCAACGGCGCGGCGTGCCGTTTCTTCGGCCAGGAGCCCGGAGCGCTGCGGCGACAACGCCTCGCCGACCTGGGCGCAGGCGAGCCGGCCATCGAATCCGATTTAATATTACAATCCATCGCCCGCGCCCGGGCGCGGGGGCCGCAGTCGTTCGACTGGCGCGGGAGCGCGGGCGACGGCGGTCTCCGGTCCATGCCCGCCACCTTGTGCGCCGCTCACGAGGGCTGTGCATACCTCGTCCTGCACGGCCCCCACCAGGGCCCGGGCGGCCGCACGGACGCGAATCGGGACGAGGAACGCTTCCGGCTCCTGATCGGGCGGGCCCCCATCCTCGCGGTCCAGGGCCTCGGCGCGGACGGTCTGGTACACTACTGGAACGAGGCGAGCGAACGCCTCTACGGCTACAGCGCCGCCGAGGCGCTCGGCCGGCCGCTGCTCTCCCTTATCGTGCCGGATTCGATACAGCCGGAGATGCGGATCGCGCTCCACCAGATGGCCATGACGGGCCGGTCGCTCCCGCCGGCCGAGGTGCGGCTCCGCCGCAAGGATGGCCGCCCCGTCTCCGTCCTCTCGAGCGCGGTCGTCCTCCAGCCGCCGGGCGCCGCCCCGGAGATCTACCGGCTCGATTTCGACCTCAGTGAGCGCGAGCAGGCCGAGGCGGAACGGTTGGCGCTCGAGCGCCGGCTGCTCCACACGCAGAACCTCGAGACCATCGGCGCGCTCGCCGGCGGCGTGGCCCATGATTTCAACAACCTGCTCACCGGCGTGCTCGGCAATCTCGAGCTCGCCGCGGGCGAGCTCGAGCCCGAGAGCGCCACGCGTCCCCTGCTGGACGACGCGATCGCCGCGACCCGCCTCGCCGGCTCCCTCACCCAGCAGCTGCTCGCCTACGCCGGCCACGCTCGACCGCAGCACCGCAGCGTGGACCTCAACACCATCGTCGAGGAACACGCGGCCGTGCTCGCAGTCGCCACCGCCGGCCGCGCCACCCTCCAGCTCGACCTCGCCAAGAACCTTCCGGCCGCCGAGGCCGATCCCGCCCACGTCGCCCAAATCCTCATCAACCTCGTCACCAACGCCGCCGAAGCGATCACCAGCGGGGGCACGGTCGAGGTCCGCACCGGGTTCGTGGAGGAATGCCCCGCCGAACGCCTGGCCGAGAGCCGTCTCCTCGAAAAACCGGCGCCTCAGCCCTTTGTCTTCCTCGAGGTGGCGGACACCGGCTGCGGCATGTCGGCCGCGATGGCCAAGCGCGTCTTCGATCCGTTCTTCAGCACCAAGTTCACCGGCCGCGGCCTCGGGCTGCCCGTGGTCTTCGGCATCGTGCGCGCCCATCGGGGTGCGCTGTTCATCGACAGCCAGCCGGGGCGCGGCTGCGTGGTGCGCGTGCTGCTGCCGCTCGCCCGCATCCCCTCCGCCGGCCCGCCGGAACCGGTCGAGGAAGGCGGGCTGAGCGGCACCCTGCTCGTCGTCGACGACGAGGAGTCGATCCGGCGCATCGCACAACGCATGGGGCATCGGCTCGGGATCGACGTGCTCACGGCGATCGACGCCGATTCGGCCGGCGCCATCGCGCGGCTGCACGCCGGCGCCATCTCCTGCGCCCTGGTCGACTACATGATGCCCGCCATCAACGGCGTCGACTGCCTGCGGATGTTGCGCGAGGTCCAGCCGGGGCTCCCGGCGGTGCTCTGCAGCGGCTGCCTGCCACCGGAACTCGCCGATCACGCCGCGACCGGTTTCGATGCCGTGCTCCCGAAGCCGTTCAGCATCGAACAGTTCGCCGAAGCGCTCCGTGCCGCCACGCGCCGCACGATGCCGGCGACGGAGTAGAACGCGGTGGCACCGGCGGAGTCGTGCGCGCGTGGGAGTTTCGTTGCCGCCGTGCCGGCCGGTCACGTACTCCTAGCGCGTGACCGATTCCCAACCACCCGCTCCGCGCCACGTGCACGCGATCGCCGGCTGGCGCCGGCTGGTGCTCTGGCCGCTGGGGCTGCTGGTCCGCGGCTGGTGCCGCACCCTCCGGATCGACCTCGACGAGGGCTCGCGCGCCGCGCTCAGCCGCACCGGTGGCGCCACGATCTTCACCCTCTGGCACAACCGGTTGTTTGTCACGGCGGAGGTCTTTCGTCGTTTCCGTGAGGGCAAACGAATCTTCGCCCTCGTGAGCGCCAGCAAGGACGGGGCGTGGTTGGCGGCGTTCTTCGCGGTCGTCGGCATGCACACGGTGCGCGGCTCGAGCAGCCGCTTCGGCCGCGAGGCGTTGCACGCGCTGGCCGAGAAACTCCAGCAGGGCGACGATGTGGGCATCACCCCCGACGGGCCGCGCGGACCGTGTTACGACCTCAAGGGCGGCGGCGTGTTGCTGGCCCGCCGGACCGGCGCCACGACGGTGTTGCTCGGTGTCCGTTTCACGAAGGCTTGGCGGCTGCGCAGTTGGGACGCCTTTTACCTGCCGCGGCCTTTCTCGCGCATCGAACTGCGCGCCGAGGAATGGAGCGCCGCCCGCCTGGCCGGCGGCGAGGACGTCCTCAACGCCGTGCGCACCCGTCTGCTCGAGCTCAACCCCGACTAGCGTGGCCTCGCCGTGGCGGAACCACCGGCGCACCCGACTCGCCGCACCCCGCCGGGCGGAAAGCGGCGGCGGGGCTGGCGTACAGCGAGGAACGGTCGCCTAGAATGTCGGCGTGAGCGTGATCTTGTTGCCCGGCTCGACGACGAAATCGTCGCCGGTGCACCACGTCTCGTCGTTGATCAGGAACTTGAAGATGATCGGCTTCGCCGCGGCCTCGATCGTGAAGGACCAGAGATCGTCCTTCAGGCAGTCCAGCGTCTGGCCGCGATCCCAGCTCAAGCCCGGGCCCTCACCGCGAATGTAGAGCGTGTTGCCAAAACCCACGTCGATGTTCGCCTGGATCACCGTCGGCTGCGGGCCGGCCGGGCGCGGGCGCTTCACCGCGGCCACCGGTTTCGGCGCGGCGGGAACGGGATTCGCGGCGACGGCCGACGGCTTTTTCGTGGAGGTGGCGCGCGGAGCGGCAGCGCCAGCGGAGGTCTTCGTCTTTTTCATCGTTTGATTTCCATTTCAGCACTGCATCAGCCAGGCGGGCCGTTCAGTCGGCTCACCCGGCGCCCGGGCGCTGGGCGCCGGACGGCCGGTAGCATGACCAGTTTTCTTGTTTTGTCACCGCCTTTGTCCGACGACGCCGGGTTTTCACCTCGGCGCCATCCGCACCGCGGCGCCATCGATCGGATTCATGGCCCCGCGCGACGCCGAAGCGGCACCGCGTCCCCGCCCGCCGCTGCCGCCGACGATGGAAAAATCGCCCGAGATTCGTGTTTACTCCCGTCAAGAATCTTACCTGAATCCCCGCCCTTTCTGGTTCCGGGGTCGTAGCTCAGTTGGAAGAGCGCGTCGTTCGCAACGACGAGGTCAGGGGTTCGATCCCCCTCGGCTCCACCAGAACACGCCGCGAAACGAGCGGCTCCCGGACCGCGCGGCAGATCGCCCCGCGGTCTTTTTGTCCCCGCAGGGTCCGACCCGCCCGAATTCCCCTCCCCGCGCCTCCGCCGTGCGGCCGCCTACCGCCCGTCCGCCGCCACCGGGGCGAGCGCGGTGTTCGCCGGACCGTTGAGCACTGACCCGCGGCAATCGAACCTCGAGCCGTGCGCCGGGCAGTCCCAAGTGCCCTCCGCGTCGTTCCAGCGCACGAGCCCGCCGAGGTGAGGGCACACGGCCGAACACTCGTGAAGCGCACCCGCCGGGTCGCGGTACACGGCGACCTTCTTCAGGCCGTATCGCACAATTGCACCCGCGCCAGGCGGCACGAGGGCGGACTTCTCGGCCTCGCCGGCGGTGAGCCAGTCGACGTACTGCGCGGCCGCGTTCGCGTTCTCGGCCGCGAATCGTCTCACCGCGCCCGGCGTGACGCGGGCCGGGTCGTAGAGTTCCTCCCAGGGATTCGCCCGGCCGATGATGAGATCGGTGAGGAGCAAACCCGCGATGGTGCCGTGGGTCATGCCATGGCCCGAGTCCCCGGTGGCGACGTAGACGTTCTCCGCATCCAACGGATTCCGCCCGATGAAGGCCAGCCCGTCGACCGGCTCCAACACCTGCCCCGACCACCGGAACTCGATCGCGCCGGCCGCCGGAAAACGGCTGCGCATCCACGCCTCGAGCCGGGCCAGGCGGGCCGCGGGGTCGTCCGCCTGGCCGGTCTTGTGGTCCTCGCCGCCGACGAGGAGAAGTTCGCCCGCGCCGGCCCCGCCCCTCGGCTGCACCCGCACGTAGTGGTAAGGATCCTCCGTATCCCAATACAGCGCCGGCGGCACCGCACCGGCGGGGAGGGCCGCCCCGATCGCGTAGGTCCGGTAGGCCGCCTGTTTGGTGTGGATCACCACGCGGTCGTTCACCGGGGTGTTGGTCGCCACCACCACCGCCCCGCAGGCGACCGTGTTGCCGCCGGCCGTCACCACGTGGGCATCACGCCCGCCGCGGACCTCGGTGACATGCGTACCGGCATGGATCCGGCCGCCGGCGCGTACGATCTCGGTGGCGAGCGCCGCAAGGTATTTGAGCGGGTGGATCTGCCCCTGCCGGGGAAACCGCAACGCCCGCCCCGTGTTGAACGACGCCAGCGGCACGCGTTCGACCCAGGTCGCCGCCGTCAGTCCGGCGCGCTGCGCCGCGGCGAGCTCGCGGTCGAGCAGCTCCGGCTCCGCCTGCGGCCCGTTGAACAGGTAGCCGTCGACCCGCGCGAAATCGCAGTCGATCCCCAGCTCGGAGACCAGCCGCTCGATCGTGTCGATCGCCACGCCGTGACTCTCCGCGGCGAGGCGCGCGCCCTGCGGCCCGTGCAGCCGCTCCAACTCGGTGAAACGATCGTCCAGGGCGTTCGCCAGGTGTGCGGTCGTCCGCTCGGTCTCCCCCGACAGGATCGGACCGTCGTCGAGCACCACGACGGATCTTCCGGCGCGGGCGAGAAGATAGGCGGTCGAGAGCCCGGCGATGCCCGCACCGACGATGCACACGTCCGCCCGCGTGTCGGCCGACAATCTGGAGAACTGCGGCACGGTGGCGGTCGCCATCCATACCGAGGTGGTGCGTCCGGCATGCGCGTTCATCGCCCGCTCGACCGCGCCGGGGCCGGTCCGTTCCGCCGCGGCGCGCTGAGCAGGAACCTGCCGGGGTCCCACCTCAGCAACGTTCCGGCGTCCCGGCGCGGCGGAAAACCCGGGGCTCAGCCCACCCGCACGACGCCATTCGGGCGATCCGCCTCCCCGTCTTCCGGGCCGGGCCCGATGGGGCTGACGTGGCCGGCCGTCTACGGTGGGGCCTCATCCGCCGCCCCGGCTTGCGGCGGCAACCTGAACACCGGCGGCGATTGTCCGCCCCAGCCGAAAGGAAACCACCATGTCACACGAAGCCTATCGCGATTGCATCGATGCCTGCTCCCGCTGTCTGGAAGCCTGCGAACACTGCGCGGCCGCCTGTCTGCACGAGAACGAAATCCGTCCGATGGTCCGCTGCATCGAGCTCGACCGCAGCTGCGCCGACATCTGCGGTCTCGCCGTGCGCGAGATGGCGCGGGGCTCGTCCTTCGCCGAACAGGTGTGCCAGCTCTGCGCCACGATCTGCGAAATCTGCGGCGAGGAGTGCGCCCAGCACCCGATGGACCACTGCCAGCAGTGCGCGGAGGCCTGCCGCCGCTGCGCCGACGCCTGCCACCAGATGGCCGGGGTCCGCTCGTAGACCGCCGGCCCGTCTCCGCTCGGCCCGCAGCGCAACGCCCCGCAGGCGGGCGGCACGCGGGGCCGGGCGGTCAACCGCCCGCCGGGGCCTCGGCCCCGGCG
>JAEZSJ010000071.1 GCA_023443985.1 Verrucomicrobiota bacterium
CGCCCGCCCATGCCGCCTCCGCCAAGCCGGCGCATGCCCATCTCGCCAAACCGGCCGCCGACACGCCCAAGCCGCGGGCCGCGAAGGCCGCCGGCGTGATGATCGAGCTCGACGGTCCCGGCGCCCCGGCGGCCGACGACAACCACTTCGAACGCTTCTGAACCCGGAGACCGCCATGAGCACGACCAAGATCACCGAGACGGCCCGCTATCTCACCTTCCGCCTGGGCGACGAGCTCTTCGCGATCAACGTCTTCAAGGCGCGCGAGGTGCTCGACCTCAGCCACATCACCCGCGTGCCCACCGCGCCCGCCTACCTGCGCGGCGTGGTGAACGTCCGCGGCAACGCGATCCCCGTGGTCGACCTGCGCCGCAAGTTCGGCCTGCCGCAGGCCGCCGACACGCTCCACACCCGTATCATCGTCATGGAGCTGCAGGTCGACGGCGCGCCGATCGTCGTCGGCGGCCTGGCCGACGCGGTGCACGAGGTGCTCGAGCTCGAGCCCCACGAGATCAACGACCCGCCGGCCCTGGGCCTGCGCTGGCGCACCGACCTCATCCTCGGCATGGGCCGGCGCGACGACCGCTTCACCATCATCCTGGACATCGAGCGCGTGTTCTCGGCCGACGACCTCGCCGTGCTTGCCGCGCCCGCCGAGTGCCCGGCCTGACGCGGCGGACCGTCCCTTCGCCCCGCGACCATGGAGACCCAGGCGCTCACGCCCGCGCAGTTCGCCGACTTCCAGGCGGTCATCACCGGCACGCTCGGCATCAAGATGCCGGCCACCAAGCAGGTGATGCTGCAGAGCCGCCTGCACCGGCGGCTGCGCGAGCTGGGCCTGGAGACCTTCGCGGAGTACCACGACCGCTTCTTCGGCGATCCGGAGCGGCAGGCCGAGGAGCTCGAGCATGTCCTGAATCTGGCGACGACGAACAAGACCGACTTCTTCCGCGAGCCCGACCACTTCGAGGTGCTCGCGAAGCAGGTCCTCCCCGGGTGGCTGCGCGCCCCGGGCGGGCCGGAGTTCGCGGTCTGGTGCGCGGGCTGCGCCACCGGGGAGGAGGCCTACACCCTGGCGATGGTGCTCGAGGAGCAGCGCCGGACCTTCGAGTTCGCGTACCGTATCCGCGCCACGGACGTGTCGACCCGGGTACTCGAGACGGCCCGGCGCGCCATCTACCCGGAGGACCGCGCCGCGCCCATCCCGGCCGACCTGCGCCGGCGCCACCTGCTGCGCAGCCGCGACCGGGCCGAGCGGCTGGTCCGGATCGTGCCGGAGCTGCGGGCCCGCGTCCGGTTCGGCCACCTGAACTTCCTCTCGCCCGACTACGGCATGGGCGAGCTGTTCGACGTGGTCTTCTTCCGCAACGTGATGATCTACTTCGACCGCGAGACGCAGCGCGAGGTGGTCGGTCGGATCTGCCGGCAACTGCGCGTGGGCGGCCGCCTCTTCATCGCGCACGCGGAGACGCTGCAGGGCATGGACCTGCCGCTGCGCATGCTCGGCCCGGCCGAGTATCTGCGGTTGGATGACGGACGGGAGGGGCTGCGATGAGGGAATCCGGGTTCATCGCTCCGCCCGCGCCGCCGGCCGAGGTCCTCTTCGCCGAGGCGATCCTCTGGGCGGGCGACATCGTCGCCGAGCCCACCCCGGTCCGGATGTCGACCGTGCTCGGCTCGTGCGTGTCCGTGTGCCTCTACGACGCGGTGCGCCGGATCGGCGGGATGAACCACTACCTGGTGCCGCGTGGCGGCAGCTCGGCGATCCACGGCGACTGGGCGACGCCCGCGTTGATCGGGCGGCTGCAGGCGCTGGGCAGCTCGCCGCGTTCGCTGCAGGGCAAGATCTTCGGCGGGGGCAGCCCGCTCCGGCTCGCCAACGAGCAGCTGGCGGTCGGCCGCGCCAACGTCGACATGGCCCGGGAGATGCTCGCCGCCGCGGGCATCCCGATCGTGGCCGAGCGCACCGCCCACGAGGGCGGGCTGCGCCTGTTTTTCGAGAGCTGGACCGGCACCGTCTGGGTCCGCCATCACACCAAGGGGGGAACGTCATGACCAACCGCATCAAGGTGCTCATCGTCGACGACTCGCCCGTCGTCCGGCAGGCGATGTCGGCCGTCCTCGGGTCCGATCCCGAGATCGAGGTCATCGGCGCCGCCGCCGATCCCTACGAGGCGGTCGCGCTCATGCGGGAGACCGCGCCCGATGTGATCACCCTGGACATCGAGATGCCGCGGATGGACGGCGTGACGTTCCTCCAGAAGCTCATGGCGCAGCACCCGATCCCGGTGCTCGTGTGCTCGAGCTACGCGACCGCGGGCTCGGATGTGACGAGCCGGGTTTTCCAGCATGGGGCGGTCGACATCATCACCAAGCCGCGGCTGGGCACGGAGGCGTTCCTGGCCGAGGCGCGGATCGTCATCTGCGACGCGGTCAAGGCCGCCGCGCGGGTGCGGCCCGAGATGCTCCTGCGGCGGCCACCCGGCCGTCCGGTGGTCGCGGCGCAGGCCCGGCT
>JAEZSJ010000085.1 GCA_023443985.1 Verrucomicrobiota bacterium
GAGTTCAAGAGCACGTGGCTCGGCAACAAGGCCATCTACCGCACCCGCATGGCGATGGCCGACCGCGGCCAGCTCATCATCCTCGCGCCCGGGCTGAAGGAGTTCGGTGAGGACCACGAGATCGACCGCCTCATCCGCAAGTACGGCTACCACGGCACGCCGCAGACCCTCGCCGCGACGAAGGCCAATGCCGAGCTGCAGAACAACCTCGGCGCCGCCGCGCACCTCATCCACGGCTCCAGCGAAGGCCGTTTCGACATCACGTATTGCCCCGGCCATCTCACCCGCGCCGAGATCGAAGGCGCCGGCTTCCAGTACGCTGACCTCGCGACAATGCAGAAGCGCTACGATCCCGCGAAGCTCAAGGACGGCTGGAACACGATGCCCGACGGTGAGCGGATCTTCTACATCTCGAACCCCGCCCTCGGCCTCTGGGCCTACCGCGGCCGCTTCGAATACTGAGGTTGGGCGTATTTCCGGGCGGTCCATTCCCCAGATTTCTGGGGCACAGGAGATCGGGTGGACGCGCTTGCCCCAAGCGCATCCGCCCCGGCCGGCCGACGCCACGGTCTGCTGCGCGCTCCCGCGGGCGTCGCGTCCGTTCCCTTGCGCCCAGGTTGACTCCGCGTAGTGGTACGGATGATGTGCTGCCCGTTACCCTAGTCATGCCCCCGCCCATGAAAATCTTCCGTTGGCTTCTCCTGCTGGTCTTCCTCGCTCCGCTCCCGTTTCGAGCCGCAGACGACGCAACTTCCGGGGCCGAGGCGGAGCCATCGGCCCACCAGAAACTCTATTACCTCCAGCATCGCCTGCTGCCGCAATGGACGCACCAGAGCGAAGGCGCGTTCTATGCGGACATGCGGGAGGGCCGCACGGAACGCCTGCTGGATGCGTGCCGGCAAATCGCCGGCGACACCATCGCGGCGCAACTGAAGGTTGAGAAGATTGAGGAGCCGGAGGGCGTGTTGTTCACGTTTGCCGCACCCGAGGCGCCGACCGACTGCTACTTTGTCTTCCTCGCCAAGGGCGCGCAGGGCTGCCGCTACTTCACCTACGAAAAGGCCGAGGATATCACCGGAGAAGGTCTGGTCGCCTGCATCGGCGAGTGGGCAGCCGACGGCGGCCATCGCAACTTCGGGTTCAGCAAGGAGCCGACACGCGAGGCATTCCTGAAAGCCGTTGCGGGTCTGCTGAACGACCCCTCCGCCGCGCCGGGGGCGGTGACCCATCCCGGGGCAGCGTCGCAAGACTAGCGTCGCCGACCGCGCGGTTCGGAGCCGGATAACGACAAGCTTGGGGCGCGGGTTCGGCGCGCGCCCGCAGTGCGGGTCATCGTGCACCCGATCGGGTTCGCGATTTGGGCGATTTGTGGCGTTCTACACCGCGATACCTCATGAACACCCGATTCCTTGCCCTCGCCCTCGCCCTCTCATTCGGCGCTGGTGCCGCGCTTGCGGCCGATGCGCCCGCGCCTGCCGTCCCGGCGCACACGATCCCCAACTCCCAGTTGCGAGTCCTGCCGCGCAACGCGGCGGGCCGCCACTACCAGCTCCACGTGGGCCTGCCGGAGAGCTACGCTGCGCACCCGGATCGCAAATACCCGGTGGTCTTCGTGACCGACGGCTACTGGGACTTCGCGAAGATCTCGGCGATGCAGGGTTCGCTGGTGTACGACAAGGTCGCGCCGGAGTTCATCACGGTCGGCCTGGGCTATGCGGATGAGAACCCCGACTACGGCAACCTGCGCACCTGGGAACTGGCGCCGGTTCAGGTGCCGTTCGCGAAGGAACCGGCCCGGTCGGGCCATGCCGCCGACTTCCTGCGGACGCTCGAGACGGAGATCATCCCCTTTATCGAGCGCGAGTACCGCGCCGATCCGCGGCACCGCGTGCTGGCCGGCGCCTCCCTCGGCGGTCTCTTCACGTTGTACGCGATGTACACGAAGCCCGAGTTGTTCTCCGGTTACATCGCGGCCACGCCGGCGGTGATCGTGGGCAACGACTGGCTGCTCGGCTACGAGGAGCAGTTCGTGCGGTCCGGCCGGGCGCTGCAGACCCGGCTGTTCGTGGCGGGCGGCGGAAACGAGGGCACGGATTTCCTCGGCGGCGTGCTTCGCTACAACGCGCGGGTCCAATCGCGGAAGCATCCCGGGCTGGCGTACGAGTTCCGCCTCGTCGACGGCGAGCGCCATGCCGGCATGCAGTTCGAGGCGTACCTGCGCGGGCTGCGGTTCGTCTTCGCGCCCCTGGCACCGGAGAGCGGACCGTCAGTGAATTTCTGATATGGTGTGCCCGGGCGGGGCCGGCGCACGTTTTTCTCGCCGCCCCGGGCCCGTCCTGCCAATCGTCACGCGATGGCCAGCATCGGAAAACTCGCGGAACGTCGCACGGTCGACATGCGCCTCCTGGGCGAATGGGTCGAGCCGGGCAGCCGCGTGTGCGAGCTCGGCTGCGGCCGCGGGGTGCTGCTCGAGTATCTGGTGCACACGCGCAAGGTCTTCGCGGTGGGCGTCGATCTCGACGTGGAGAAGGTCGCGGCGTGCGTGAAGCGTGGCGTGACGGCCTACCAGGGCGACATGACGGCGTTTCTGCGCGCGCTGCCGGACGGGTATTTCGACCGGGTGGTCTTCTCGCGCACGATCGAGGAGCTGGCGAAACCCGCCGAGGTGTTGCGCGAGGCGCTGCGCGCGGGGCGCTGCGTGAATGTCGGTTTCGTGAACCACGGTTTCTGGAAGAACCGCGTCGGCGCGCTCTGGCACGGCGGCAAGTTGCGCAACGAGGTCTACACGACCGACTGGGCCGGCACGCGGCCGTCGAACCCGCTTTCGGTGGCCGACTTCGAGGCGTTTTGCGCGAAGGAAGGCATCAGGATCGCGCGGCGGGCGTGGTTGCGCGGCGACTGGGAGCGACCCTGCACCGTGCTGCCGAATCTCCGCGCCGGCTACGCGATGTACGAGCTCACGAAGTGAGAGAAGTGAGCAGTACGACTCGGCCCCATTCCGAAAGAGGGGATGTGGAACTCAGGAAATCAGGAACGGAAACGGGGTGGCTCGGATGGAAGTCCGGGGGCCTCCCCGGCTGAGCGAGAGAGTCGGGCATGAGGCCCGACCGGCATGGCGGGACCATGGGATGCGGCTGCAGCGATCTCCACGCCACCGCTCCGCGTCTACTCCGCGTCGCCTGCTCCGCGCGTTTTCGCCTTCGGGGCGGGGAGGTTGATGGCGCGCTTGTTCGGATCGGCGTGCTCGCGGTAGAAAAGGGCGGTTTTGCCGACGGCACCCGCTTCGGCGGCGCCGGTCTTCTCCTCGATCGCGGCGCACAGCGCGGGGCGCTCGGCGCGCTCGGCAAGCAGCTTCACCTTGATGAGCTC
>JAEZSJ010000177.1 GCA_023443985.1 Verrucomicrobiota bacterium
CTGCGGCTCAGTAGCGGCGCTCGCGCCGCTCGCCGCGGTCGCCACCGAAGCCGCGGTCGCCCCGATCGCCGCCGCGGCCTCCGCCAAACCCGCGGCCGCCACCGCCGAAGCCGCCGCTACGCGGGGGGCGGTCCTCCTTCGGGCGGGCCTCGTTCACGGTGAGACTGCGGCCCTCGATGGAGAAGCCGTTCAATGCCTGAACCGCCTTCTGCGCCTCTTCCGGCGTCGCCATGGTCACGAACGCGAAGCCGCGCGAACGACCGGTGAATTTGTCGGAGATGAGTTCAACTCCCGTCACGTTGCCCTGCTGGGCGAACAGGTTCTGAAGGTCCTGGGAAGTCGTGGAGAAGGGGACGTTCCCGACGTACAGTTTGGTGCTCATTGATGATCTGGCTGACTGCGTGCTGGCCGGCTGCTTTCCGAACTGTGCCCGAACTGCCGGGTTTCAAATCATCATTGAGCTTGCGCCCACCTGACGACTGTCCAGCTGCGGAAACTGACAACCTGCGGGGAGGCTTCCTCGCATCGGCGGAGGGGGGGAGGCAAGTCCATTTCCCTCCCCGCCGCGCGCCGAAAAATGTATCGAAACGGCGGAGGTGAATCCGAAATACGGGCACGAAGGCCAGGCCGGTTTGACCGCGATTCCGGGGGGTGGGGCCGGCGGGTTTTCTCCTCTGAAAACCCCCGTTTTCCCCTCTGAAAATGCAGTTGCCATGCAGGGGGCCCGGGGTATCAACGGCACTCGTATGGCAAAAAAGTCACCCAAGTCTCCCCGCAAACCCAACGCAGCTTTCATGAAACCCGTTCAGCCCAACGATGTGCTCGCCGCCGTCGTGGGTTCGAACCCGATGCCCCGCACGGAGCTCACCAAGAAGCTCTGGGCCTACATCAAGAAGAACGGTCTTCAGGACAAGAAGGTGAAGACCAACATCAATGCCGACGACAAGCTGAAGGCCGTCTTCGGCGGCAAGAAGGTCGTCAGCATGTTCGAGATGACGAAGCTCGTCTCGAACAACCTGAAGTAATCGGAACAGTTCCCTCCCGCCAAGCGCCGGTCGAGCCTCGCTCCCGGCGCTTTTTTTGCGCCCGCGATGGGCGCTGCGGCGCCCATTGGACTCCGCCTTCGGCGGGCGTGGACAGCGGGTCGCCGCTGCGGGCGAACGTGATTCGCCTCAGCGGTGCAGCAGGGCGTGCACGAGCGGCAGCCCCAGGCTCGGCAGCGCCCCGAGCCACGAGCGGGAGATCGCCGCCGTATCCGTCGCCGGGCGCTGCGAAAGCCAGACCGCACCGACGATGAGCAGGGTCAACGCGACGAGCAGCAGAAGCCGTTCGGGAGTGAGCTGGGACTTGCGTGGTGCACGCATGGTTGGGCGGTGATCGGCGATGTCCATGGCAGCAACGGAGCCCGGCGACTAGCGCAAAATCACTCGTCCGGGTTCGGGCTCGCCCGCGGCCTCCCGCCGGCGCCAGTCTGGCCGGCATGTCGCCGACCCGGATCTCCCGTCTCCATGCCAGCGTGTTGCTGGTCGTGGCGACGCTGGTCTGGGGGTTGAGTTTCCCGCTGCTCAAGAGCCTTGGCGAACTCCAGCGACAGCTGGTGCCCGGGAGCGGCAGCTGGCTGGTGACGGTGTGCTCGGTCGCGCCGCGGTTCCTGCTCGCCGGCGCGGTCCTCGCGGTGCTGGCCGGCCTCCGACAGGGGCGGCCGACCGGCCTGGAGCTGCGGCAGGGGCTGGGTCTGGCCCTGTTTCTCGGGGCGGGGCTTCTGCTGCAGGTCGACGGGCTCCAGCACACCTCGGCCTCGGTGTCCGCCTTCCTGACACAGCTCTACGCGGTCCTGATCCCGTTGTGGGTGGCGCTGCGCACGCGCCGCCGCCCGTCGTGGCCGGTCGCGGCCGCCTGCCTCCTGGTCGTCGGCGGGGTGGGGGTGCTGGGGCGCGTGGACTGGCGCGAGCTCGGACTCGGTCGCGGAGAGTTGGAGACAGTGGGGAGCTCGCTGTTCTTCATGGCGCAGATCCTCTGGCTGGAGCGGCGGGAGTTCGCCGCCAACCGGGTGCTGCCGCTCACGGCGGTGATGTTTCTCGCGGTCGGGGTGGCCTTCGGCGGGGCGGCGTGGGCGTTGGCGCCGGAGCCGGTGGCGGTGCTGGCGCTGGTCGGCTCGCCCGCGTGGCAGGGGCTCACGCTGACGCTCACGGTCGCGTGCACCGTCTTCTGTTTCGTGGTGATGAACGCCTGCCAGCCGCGCATCACGGCCACGGAGGCGGGGTTGATCTACACGCTCGAGCCGGTGTCGGCCTCGGCGCTGGCGCTGTTCCTGCCGGCGCTGATCTCGGGGTGGTCGGGCATCGACTACGCGAACGAGGCGCTGACGTGGCACCTGCTGGTCGGCGGGGTGTTGCTGACCGCAGCCAATGTGCTGGTGCAGTTGCGGGTCGGCCGCCTCCGCGAGCGGAGCTGATTCCGGCGGCCGCTCTCACCGCGCGAAGCGGCCGGTGCGGAGGAACGCGAGCGCCTGCTCGGCGGTGCGGCGGCGGAAGAGGATCAGGGTGTGGTTCGAGTCGAGCGTGAGGTGGTCGGCCATGCCGTCGAGGCGGGTGCTGCGCTCGGCGACGGTGCCGTCGTGCGGGCGTTCGAGGAAGAACCAGCCCAGGGGATTGAGGGCGGAGCTGCCGGCGATCACGCCGAGCTCGTAGTCGGCGCGTGGAGGCAGGGTGCGCCAGTAGGCGTCGGGCCCGGTGCCGAGCGCGCCGAGGTTGCGGCCGATGATCCGCCAGATGATGGGCAGCCGCCGCAGCTTGTCGGAGACGGGGCTGCCCTGGTGCGGCGGCACGATGTTCACGACGCGGCCGAGGTTCGCCGGGCGATGTGCGGCAAGATAGCCGCGCACGATCAGGCCGCCCATCGAGTGGGTGACGAAGTGCAGCCTGGGCGCCCGACCGACGCCGAGCTCCGCCAGCCTCGCGGCGAGCCAGCACGGGCCGAGTTCGGGCAACGCCACGGTGCGCGAGGGGTAGTCGAGGTTGTACACCTCATAGCCGGCGGCGGCGATGAACCGCGCCAGGCGCGCGGTCAGCCGGCTGCTGATCGCGACGCCGTGGAGGATCACGACGACTTCGCGCGGCGCGGCGGGCGGAGGCGGGGTGGAGGGCGGGTTCATGTGGCTTCGTTTTCCAAATACCGGCGGCGGGCGAGGAGGAGCGCGCGGGTCGTCACGGCACCGAGCACGACGGCGCCGCCGACGAGCGCCCACCGGCCGGGGAACTCGCCGAGCACGAGGGCCGCCCAGACCGGGTTGAGCAGCGGCTCGAGCATCAGGATGAGGATCGAGCCCAGCGCCGTCACATGGCGGATGGCGCGCGCGTAGAGGAGATAGGAGAGGCCGAGCTGGAGCGTGCCCAGGGCGACGAGTGCGGCCCAGCCGGTGGCGCCCGGCCACGGTCCGGCGGCGAAGAACGGCAGTCCGACCACGGCGGCCGCGAGGTTGCCGAGCACGATCGAGTCGACCGGTTCGGCATCCTTCTGCTTGCGCAGGAGCACCGTCATGAACGCGAACGAGACGCCGCTCACGACCGCGAGCACGCTGCCGAGCAGGCCGTCGGCGCTGAGCTGGTCGGCGAAGAACAGTCCCATGCCGCCGAAGACGACCGCGATGGTGATCCAGTCGAGCCGGGTGACGCGTTCGCCGAGCAGCCAGCGGCCGAGCCAGGCGACGTAGACCGGGGCGGTGTACTGGAGCAGGATGGCGTTGGCGGCGGTGGTGAGCTGGTTGGCCGCCGCGAAGAGCGCCGTGGTGCCGGCGTAGGCGAGCGCCGCGCCCGCCATCACCGGCGAGAACCGCAGCCGCCACCGGCCCAGGCAGACCATGAGGAACAACGCGGCGATCAGCCCGCGCCCGCCGGAGACGGCCAGGGGGTGGATGTGCACCGACTTGAGCAGCACGCCGCCGGAGCTCCAGAGCAGGGCGGCGGCGAGCAGGCCGAGGACGGCCCGCGAGCGCTGTTGTTGAGTTTCCGGCACGCGGCGAGCCAACGGACCGGACCCGCGGCGGGCGACCTTTTTCCCGGCGCACCAGCGGCATCGTCGCACGGTGCAACAACCCCCGGTCTTTCCGGCGGCGGCGCACCAGCGTTCCCCGCGCGCGGGGTTGTCGAGCGGCGGAAAACCGCCACAGTCGCGGCGCATGAAACACCGGATCTTCGGCCCCACGGGGCGACGCGTGAGCGAGGTGGGCCTGGGGTGCTGGCAGCTCGGCGCCAACTGGGGCGCGGTCTCGGCGGCGGACGCGCTCGCCACCCTGACCAGCGCGTACGAGAGCGGCGTCACGTTCTTCGACACGGCCGACGTCTATGGCGACGGCCGCAGCGAGGGGCTCGTGGGCGAGTTCCTGCGGGAGACGAAGGCGAACGTGTTTGTCGCCACGAAGCTGGGACGACGCGGCGACCCGGGCTGGCCGGAGAACTTCACCCGCGAGGCGCTGCGCCGGCACACGGAGGACTCGCTCCGGCGGCTCGGGGTCGACGCGCTCGACCTCACGCAGCTGCACTGCGTGCCCTTCGAGGTGCTGCGGCGCGGCGAGGTGTTCGAGACGCTCCGGGGGCTGCAGCGCGAGGGGAAGATCAAGGCGTTCGGAGCGAGCGTGGAGACGGTCGCGGAGGCGCTCCATTGTCTCGAGGTGCCGGGGCTCGTGTCGCTCCAGTTCATCTTCAACCTGTTCCGCCAGAAGGCGGTCTCCGAGCTGTTGCCGGCGGTGCGCGCGAAGGGCGTGGCCTTCGTCGTGCGGCTCCCGTTGGCCAGCGGGCTGCTCGCCGGCCGGTACACCAGCGCGACCACCTTCGCCCCCGACGACCACCGGACGTTCAACCGCGACGGGCAGGCGTTCAACGTGGGCGAGACCTTCGCGGGCCTGCCCTTCGCCAAGGGCGTGGAGCTGGCGGACGAGCTGCGGCCGCTGGTGCCCCCGGGGATGAGCATGGCGGAGTTCGCGCTGCGCTGGTGCCTCGACCACGAGGCGGTGACGACCGTGATCCCCGGCGCGCGCAATCCGGAGCAGGCCCGCGGCAACCTGCGCGCGAGCGAGCTCGCGCCGCTCCCGCCGGCGCTCCAGGCGCAGCTGCGGCGGTTCTACGAGGAGAAGGTCGCCGCGCACATCCGCGGCCCGTATTGAACATTCAAGAATACGGCTGCCGGCCGGGGCCCTGCGGGTCCGGCCGCCGTGGTCGCCGTCCCGCCGTGTGAGCCCGAGCCCGACCATCCGCCGCGCGTTTGCGCTCCCGCCCCCCGCGCTGCGCCCCTTCGTGGAGCGCATCTGGGGCTGGGAGAGCGACGGTCCGGTGCCGCTGCCGTTGCTCCTGCCGGGAACGGGCGCGGACCTGATGCTGCACTACCGCACGCCCTTCCTCGCGGGCGGCGGCGACGGTCCGCGGCAGGCGGTGGCCGCGGCGCAGATCACCTGCCTGCGGACCTTCTCCTGCCGGCTGGTGGCGCCCGGCGCCGTGGGGTTCATCTCGGTACGCTTTCGCGCGAGCGCCATTCGCCACTTCGGGCGCCTGCACCTGGGCGACCTGATCGACCGTTTCGCCCCGGCGGAGGAGCATTTCGGGCCGGCGGTCGCGGACCTGCCCGGCCGGCTGGCCGCGCTGCCCGGGTTCGCCGCGCGGGCGCGGAGCGCGGCCGAGTTCCTCCTCGCGGAGGGACGCCGGCGCGCCGCGGCACTCGCGCCGGCCGACGAGGTGCTGGATGCGCTCTACTACGGCGGCGCGGCGGTGTCGGTCTCCTCGCTGGCGGAGGATTTCGGCTACAGCCGGCGGCAGCTCGAGCGCGTGGTCGGCGCGGCGGCCGGGCTGGCCCCGAAGCGGTTCCTGCGGGTGGCGCGCCTGCACCACACGATGCGGCATCTGCTGCTGACGGGGCGGACGGACTACCTCGATGCGGCGCTCGAGCGCGGCTACTACGACCAGGCGCATTTCATCCACGAGACCGGCGCCCTCACGGGGCACTCGCCGCGGGAGCTGCTGACGCCGGCCGCGTTCGTGTCGCATTTCTACAATCCACGGCTGCCGCGGTGAGATAGAGTGCGGAGGTCCCGTTGATCCGCATGAAGAACATCATCGCCACCTTCCACGCCAAGCCCGGCCAGGGCGAGGCCCTCGAAACGATCCTGCGCGAGCAGGTGCGCCTGACCGCCCGCGAGCCGGGCGCCATGGTCTATGAACTCTGGCGCGACGAGACGCAGCCCGAGGCCTACGCGGTGGTCGAGCGCTACCGCGACGCCGCCGCGAAGGCCGCGCACCTCGCCACGCCGTATCTCGCCGAGACGCTGCGGCGGGTCGGACCGCTGCTGGTCGGCGACCCGAAGCTCCAGCATTTGGAGACGAAGGCCTGCATCCGGCACGAGCAGGCGCAGGTCGAGGGCCGCAGCGCGGAGGTCGTGGTGCTGCCGCTCGGCCCGGTCAACCTCGTGTACGCACGCACGGAGCGCGGCCTCCTGGCATGCGGGGCGATTGATCCGGCGGCGCTTGAGAAGTTCGGGATCGCGGCGGCGCGCGTGAAGCCGACGGCCGGCGCGTCGATCGGCGGGCTCGACGAGCTGCTCGCCGGCGAGGTGCGGGAGGCGAACCAGCCGGCGCAGGCGCTGGGTATCCGGCCGGGCATGATCGGCCGCGCGGCGTTCGCCCTCCTGTAGGCGCGGGGAGCGCCACCACCGGGCGGGGCCGACGAGGGAGTCGGCCGGCCGCCGCTCAGGCGGCCGGCGTCTGCTTGTGCCAGGTCACCTGGTCGCCCTCGGGCGTGGTGCCGACGATCTGTTGCGCATCGAAGAAGGTGACATGCACCGTGGCCTGGTAGGGCATGACGCGGGCCTCACGGGCTTGCCGCCCCTCGAGTGTGATCCGACGGGCGGCATCGTTGGTCCGCCAACGGCCGTCGATGAGCGAAGGCCCGGCCGCGGTGAGCAACTCGCCGCGGAAGGAACCCTGGTGGGTGAACACAATCTGGAGCCTCCCGAGGGCGAACGGCGTCTGGATGCACACCTGCCAACTTCCCGGAAGGATATCGGCGAGGGCGAGACTCGGCACGCCGGGTGTCGGAGCGGCGGCCAGGGTCGCGACCACCTTGGCGACGCGGCGGCGCGGTGGGCC
>JAEZSJ010000237.1 GCA_023443985.1 Verrucomicrobiota bacterium
CTTCGCTGCCTCGCGCTGGCCGCCGAATGGCAACGGCGGGGTGGGCGCGCCGTTTTCACGATGCGCGCGCCGGATCCCGCAATCGCCGAGCGGCTGCAGCGGACCGGCTGCGCGGTCGAGCCGCTGCACGCCGCGCCCGGCACGGCGGCCGACGCCGCGGAGACCCGCTTGCTTGCCCGGCAGCTCGGCGCGAAGTGGACGGTCCTCGACGGACCGGCATTCGGTCCCGAGTGGGAATCGGCGTGGCTGGACGGCGGGCGTGTCCTGCGCATCGACGACAACGGTCTCGCGCGTTCCTTCCGGGCGGACCTTTTGCTCAATCAAAACCTCGGTGCGGCGCCGGAGGACTATCCGGCCACGCCCGGGTGTTGCCGGCTGTTGCTCGGACCGGAGTTCGCGCTGTTGCGACCGGAGTTCGCCGCGACCGTGCGCGGCATACGACGAAACCGGATTCTGGTGACGCTGGGTGGCAGCGATCCGGCGCGGGCGACCGAAAGGGTGCTCGGCGCCCTCGACTGCGAACCCGCGCGCGAGCTGGAGGCGGACATCGTCATCGGCGGGGCCAATCCCCGGCGGGCGGAGTTGCTCGCGGTGACCGGCGACCGCGGGCCGCGCGTCGCGGCGGTGGTCGCGCCGGAGGATCTGCCGGCGCGCTTCGCCCGGGCGGCGTGGGCGGTCACGGCCGGCGGAACGACCCTCTACGAACTCGCGCTGCTGCGCACCCCGATGCTGGTGCTCTGCACGGCGGAGAACCAGCGGCGGACCTGCGAACGGTTCGCCTCGGCCGGTGCGGCGCGTCTGGTCGGTTGGCACGAGGACGTGTCCCCGGCGGATCTGGCGATGTGTATCTCGGAATTTGCGACGGACCGCGCGGCGCAGGACCGCTGCGTCGCTCGTGCCGCGGAGCTGGTCGACGGGCGCGGTGCCGCGCGGGTCGCCGACGTCATGATGGAGGACCGGGCATGAACGTCGCGATTCTCAGCGCGTCGCGGAAGGTGTGGCTGGTGCAGGCGTTCCAGCGCGCGCTAGCGGCGGCCGGCGGCGGCCGGGTGTGGGCGCTCGACTGCGACCGCCACGCAGCCGCGCTGCAGGCGGCCGACGCCGCGGAGATCGCACCGCGGAGCGACGCGCCCGAGTTTCTGGATTGGCTGGTGCTTTGGTGTCGGCGGGAGCGGATCTCGCTCGTGGTGCCGACGCGCGATGCCGAGTTGCCGGTGCTGGCCGCGGCGGCGGAACGGCTACTGCGGGCCGGCGTGCGGGTGATGGTGAGCCCAGCGGAGGCGGTGGAGCGGTGCCTCGACAAACGCCAGTTCCTCGAGTTCTGCCGGGCCCACGACTTCGGCGCGCCCGCGGAGTACTCCGGCGCGGGGCCGGCCCGTTTCCCGGCGTTCGTGAAACCCCGGCGCGGCCAGGCCGGCCGCGGCGCGGAGCGGATCGACTCGGCGGAGGCGCTGGCGGGGCGCGGTTTCGACCCGGAGACCGAAATCCTGCAGGAGTTTGTGGACGCGCCGGAATTCACCGTCGACGTATTCGGCGATTGGGACGGCCGGCTGATCTCCGCGGTGCCGCGGGAGCGCGTGCGGGTCGCGGCGGGCGAGTCGGTGGTCGGACGCACCGTGCGGGACGACGGGCTGGCCGGCGAGGCGGGGCGGCTGGCGCTCGCGCTCGGCCTGCGGGGCCACGCAACCGTGCAGGCGTTCCGCCGCGGGGAGCAGGTGTTGTTCATCGAGGTGAATCCGCGGTTCGGCGGTGGGGCGGCGCTCGGTTTCGCCGCGGGTTGTCCCACGCCGGAGTGGCTGGTGCGGCTGGAGCGCGGCGAGCGGATCGAGCCGCGTCTCGGCCGATATGAGGCGGGACTGTGGATGTTCCGTCACACGGCGGACCTGTTCCGGCACGAGGAGGAGGTGCGCAGATGAAGGCGGTGCTCTTCGATCTCGACCAGACGCTGTATCCGGAAGCGGAATTTGTGCGGAGCGGCTACCGTGCGGTGGCGGGGTATCTTGTCGAGCGCTGCGGCGGCACGGTGGTCGATTGGGCGGAGGAGATGGAGTCCCTTTTGTGGCGCGAAGGCCGCACCGGGGTGTTCGATCACCTGATCCGCGCGCACGGCTGGGGCGGAATGATCGAGGCCGCGACGCTCGTGCACCTCTACCGCACGCACACGCCGACGCTGCGGCTGCACTCGGACGCCGCCGAGCTGCTCGCGCAGCTGCGGCTGCCCTGCGGACTGGTGACCGACGGGCATGCCACGGTGCAGCACGGCAAGGTGGCGGCGCTCGGCCTGGACCGGCGTCTCGCCGCGGTCGTCTGCACGGCGGACATCGGGCCGCACGCGGAGAAGCCTTCGGAGACTGGATACCGCGTCTGCCTCGAACGCCTCGGGGTGGCGCCGGAGGAGGCGGCCTACGTGGGCGACGACCTGGCAAAGGATTTCAATGCACCGCGCGCGCTCGGCATGCGCACGGTACGCATCGCCCGGCGGATCGAGAGCGGCTTCGGCTGGGTGACGCCCGGCGAGCCGGTGGAGGCGGACCTCGTCGTCGAGGACCTGCGTGAAGCGAAGGAGTTTCTCACATGACGCACATGAACGAGATCGTGATCGCCGGCCGGAGGATCGGCCCCGGGCAACCCGCGTATGTGATCGCGGAGGTTTCGGCCAACCACAACGGCAAGCTCGAGCGGGCGCTCGAGATCGTACGCGCAGCGAAGCTCGCCGGCGCCGACGCGGTGAAGCTCCAGACGTACATGCCCGACACGATCACGTTGAAGAGCGACTCGCCGCTCTTCCGCCACGGCGGCGAGGGACTGTGGGCGAACCGCGACCTGTACTCACTTTACCAGGAGGCGTACACGCCGTGGGAGTGGCAGCCGCAGCTCAAGGCGCTCGCGGACGAGCTCGCGCTCCCGTTGTTCTCGACGCCGTTCGACCCTACGGCGGTCGACTTTCTCGAGACGCTCGCGGTGCCGGCGTACAAGATCGCGTCGTTCGAGCTCGTGGACGTGCCGCTGATCCAGAAGGTGGCGAAGACCGGCAAGCCGCTGATCCTCTCGACCGGCATGGGCACGCTCGACGAGGTCGCGGAGGCCGTGAACGCGTTTCATACGGCCGGCGGCAAGGAGCTCGCGCTGCTCAAATGCACGAGCGCGTACCCGTCGCCGCCGGAGGCGATGAACCTGCGCACGCTGCGCGACCTGCATACCCGTTTCAACGTGCCCGCGGGCCTCTCGGACCACTCGATGGGGCACACGGTCGCCGTCGCCGCGGTGGCGCTCGGCGCATGCATCGTGGAGAAACATTTCACGCTCAGTCGCAGCGACCCGGGACCGGACAGCGCCTTTTCGATGGAGCCGGCGGAGTTCCGGTCGATGGTCGACGCGATCCGCACGACCGAGGCCGCGCTTGGCGGCATCCACTACGAGCCGACGCCCGCCGAGGCCGAGAGCCGGCGCTTCCGGCGGTCGCTTTTCGTGACCCGCGATGTGGCGGCCGGGGAAGTCTTCACCCCCGACAACGTCCGCTCCGTGCGTCCGGCCGCCGGGATGCACCCGCGGCACCTGCCCGAGGTCCATGGCCGCAAAGCGACGAAGCCGATACCGGCTGGCACGCCGCTGGAGTGGGGGATGGTGGAGCGATGAGCGACAGAGTCCCCCGAATCGCCGTCTGGTGCCCGCAAGGAAGAGACGCCCTGCCGTTGGCGGCGGTGCTGTGTCGGGAACAGCTGCCGCGAGAGTTGATCGTCTGGTCGAGCGACGAGGCGGCGCCGGCTGAGCCGGTGGGCGTTGTTGCGGATGCATGGCTGGTCCTCTGCGCCGGCGATCCGCCCGCGCCGCCGACTTGGCGGAGAAGTATCGAGAGCATATGGACAGTGTTCCCGGGGCACGCGGGAGATTGGACCGATTCGACCCGTGCGACGACGGAGGCTTGGAGCCCCGATGTTGTCATTACCGATCTGTTACCGGACGAGGTCGATTCGGCCGCTTGGTTTGCGTGGTGGGAACAGCGGGAGTTCGCGTGGTTGCCCGCCCATGGCGGGAGTTGTACGCGCAGCATCCAGCACCACTCGTACGCACTCGCCGTCTCTGCCGAGTTTCCGGACTGGCTTGCCGGACCGGTGGTTGGGGCGCTCGCCGATGTCCTCGGTGGAAAGGTGGTTCCGATCCCTGCGGCTTCAGCCCCGGCTGCCCGGGTAATGGGTGATCTAGCCGCGACCACGGACACGGTTCTCTGGTGCACAACGGACCCGGTGCGCGCCGCAGTGGCGATGTCCCTCGCGGCAGGGACGAACCGACCGGCCCTGATCTGGGGTGATGCCGGCTCATGCGTACGCCGGCAGTGGGGCTCGGAGAGCCCAGTCGTCTGCGAGCCGCTGTCGGGCGAGGCGGACGCGATCCGCCCGAGTCTTCGCCGTCTGCTCCGGAACATGCGCAATGGCTCGCCGGCTCGGACGGCGCGCCGCGTGACCGATGGTTGGAGCTGGGAGAACTGGGTGCAATGGATCATGGCCCCGAAGGAGACGAAGCCGGAGCAGCCGTCTGCCGCCGGAGCCCTGGGAGCATTTGGCCGCCTGCGAGAGGCGCGCCGGAGTCGAGACATCGCATCTTGGGCGGAGAGGTTGGGTGTCTGGCGCGAGATCCGGCGGGCGGTGCCGAATGCCGAGGACCCGCTTGCCGCAGGGGCGTTGCTCCAGAAGATGGTGACACTTCCCCCGACGGTGCGGCTGGCCGAACTCGCGGAGTTGTTGGATCAGGTCGTACCGAACTGGTGGATCGAGGCCGGGACCCGTTGCGAAGCTGGTGGCGCGGGCCGAATCGGTTGTGCCCTGTTCATTGGTTCCTGCGATGCTCACGTGTTCGGCGGACGCCGCGCGCAGGTGGAGGCGGCCGCTCTTCTTGTGGATCGCGCGGCTTCAGCCGAGCCGAGCAACGCGGAGTGGCGTCTGTCCGTCGGGATCATGCAGGCGCTTCTCGGGGATCTGGAACGAGCCTCGGCGGCGATCGAATGGTTGCAGAATGAGTTCCCGAGCCAGGTGCCGTGGTTGTTGAACGCGGTCCTGCGCGCGTGGCTGCCCGAACTCGAGGGCGCCGTGGAGAACCTAGTTCCGGAGGGCGGCCGGGCGTGGTGGTTGCGTGCGGCAGACCATGCGGCAGAGCTTGATCCGGTAAACTGGCTCCTTGGTGCGCGGGCCGCCGCGTTGTTCGGAGATGACGACGGTGCGCAGGCGCGGTTCGCACGCGGTCCGGCGCCGGCGGGTGCGTTGGCCCCGGTCGTGGTCGGGTTGGTGA
>JAEZSJ010000262.1 GCA_023443985.1 Verrucomicrobiota bacterium
CTCACGCTCCACTATCTCGAAGGCTGGGAGTTCGCCCGCATCGGCGAGCTGCTCGGCTGGTCCGGCCCCGCGACGAAACTGCGCGCCTTCCGCGCCCGCCGCCGGTTGCAGTCCCTCCTAAAGAAACACGATCTCCCATGAACCCGTCACCCGATTCCCCCGACGCCAAGTGGACGCGGCTCGCCGCCCGTGCCCGGGCCGACGCCCCGCCACCGCTCGACCTCTCCGCCGCCCTGCACGCCGCCCGCACCGCGGCCGCCACCATGCCGCCGCCCGCGCGCCCGTGGATCGACGATTTTGCCGCGCTCTTCGCCACGCCCGGCCGCCTCGCCGGCTGCGGGGGGTTCGCCGCGGTCGCGCTCGTCGTCGCCGTCTGGGTGGCCACGGACATTTGGACACAGCTGCAGCCCTGGGCCGATCTCGTCGGATCGGCGTTGGAGGATTCGCTATGATCACACTGCACTGGAAGGCGCTGCTCGCCGCCGGTTTCCTCTTCCTGGCCGGAGTCGCCGCGGGGGTGCTCGGCACGGTCGGCTACGGGGTGCGGCACACGCGGGCGCTGCTCCGCGAGCCGTCGGTGGCAGCGGGACGGTTCGAACGCGCGACCAACCGCATCGAGAAACGCCTGGTCGCCGAGCTTGCGCTCGACGAGGCGCAGGCCGCCGTCGTGCGCCGCGAGTTCGCCCGGACGGCGAGCGAGCTCCGCGCGTTGCGCGTGGAGACGGTCCAGCGCACCCGTCGCACGATTTCCGCGACGATTCTTCGCATCGGCGCCGAGCTTCCGCCGGAGAAACGTGCCGAGCTGCGGGCCCTGGCGGCCCGGCGGCTGCATCGTCTCGGGATGGAGGCGCCCGCCGATTCTACCCGCGAGGAGGCCGCCACCCCGCCCCGCCCCACGCCAGAATAGACCGCCGGGGGGCGGGCGAGCGCGTAAACTTGCCGCGAACGACTGGTCATCGATCTGTGAATCAACTCCGCCCGCACACTCGTCGCTTTCGCCCGGACAAGTTGGGCGTAGGCTGCACCGTGAACCATTTCAGTTGTTAGTGTGGGGTTGATTGGCCGAACAACTAACGGGCGCCGTTTACCACGGCGCCCGTTTCCGTCTCCGGCGTCGGCGCCGAAACAAAAGGGCGCCTCGTGCGAGGCGCCCGAAGGTGGAGAAAGGGAGGCTGGCCATCAGTCCGCGGCGTGAGCCTCGGGCTTCGCGTCCCGCGCGGGCGTGCCGAGGAAGCTCGGCAGATTCAGGCCCACGTTCTTCGCGAGCTCGTTTATCGGGAGCACGCCCTTGTAGAGGTCCTGCACGAACTGCCCGGGCCCGGTGCCGTTGGCGCCGCTGCCGCCCATGACGACGATCTTCTCGAACTCGAGGCCCTTGATCGCCCCGGCCTGGATCTCGGCGATGCGGACGATGTTCTCCGCGATGAGGAGCTGCGTGGCGCCCTGCGCGTCGTGCGAGACCTTGAGGAGCTTGTCGAAACCGGCGGCCTTCGCGTCGAGCAGCGCCTGCGTGCCCTCGGCTTCGGCGACGAGCTTGGCCCGGATACCGGCGGCCTCGCCTTCGGCGACACGTTTCACACCCTCGGCCTCGGCCTGCTTCTGGATGACGTAGGCGGCGGACTCGCCCTCCTGGATGAGGCGCGCCTGCTGCGCGGTCGCTTCAGCATCGATCCGCATGCGCTCCTTCTCGATCTCCGCCTTCACGATGAGATCGGCCTGTTGCTGCGCCTTCTCGCGAGCGGCGCGGGCGAGTTCGGCCTCCTGCTGGGCCTTGTAGCCCTCCTGGAGCGCGCGGGCCTCGGCGACCTTCTGCGCCGCTTCAATCCGGCGCTTGGCCTCGGCCTGTTCGGAGGCGAGATCGGCGTCGGACTTCGCGATGACGACCTGCGCGGTGTTCTGGCCCTTGCGCGCTTCGGCCTGGGCGGTGGCGACGCGGATCGCCTGCTCGCGCTCGGCCTCGGCGCGGCCGATGGCGCCGCGCTGGTTCTCCTGGGCGACCTTGATCTGCGCGTCGTTGATCGCCTTGGCGGCGGCCTCCTTGCCGAGCGCGTCGATGTAGCCGGAGAGATCGCGGATGTCGCGGATGTTGCCGTTGATCATGCGCAGGCCGACCTTGTGGAGCTCGACCTCGACGCCCTTGGTGATGAGCCCGATGAGCTTCTCGCGGTCGTTGTTGATCTCCTCGATGGTCATCGAGGCGAACACAACGCGCATCTGGCCCATGATGATCTCGGAGGCGAGCTGCTGCACCTCGTCGAGGGTGCGGCCGAGCAGGCGCGTGGCGGCGTTCTGCATGACCTCGGGCTCCGTCGAGATGCCGATCGTGAACGAGGCCGGCGCGTCGATGCGGATGTTCTGGCTGGAGAGGGCCCCCTTCAGCTCGATCTCGATGTTGATCGGGGTGAGGTCGAGGTAGGCGTAGCTCTGGAAGAACGGGATCACGAAGGTGGACCCGCCGTGATAACATTTCGACGACAGACCGTTCGCCAGCTTGCCGTAGACCACGAGGATGCGGTCCGGCGGGCACATGCGATAACGCGAGATCAGCGTCATCGCGACGATGAGGACGAACACGACCGCGAAGGCGATCAGGAGGATGTGGATGATTTCCATGATTGGGGAGGAAACGGAGGATGGGGCAGCACGCCGCCCACAGGTTCAGCTTAGCGGCTCGACCAGCACCGTGCGGCTGTCGACCACCGCGAGGACCTTGATCTTCTCGCCGCTCGGGATCGGCGACGGCGCGGCACAGAGCGCCGCATAGGTCTCCTGGCGTCCCCGGAAGTTGACGACGACCTGGCCGCCCGCGGCCTTCGCCGGCGGCACGGTGAGATACACGGTGCCGACCGCGCCGAGAGTGTCCTCGATGCGGGCGGTGCCGTCGCTGCGCATGGCGAGAATGGCGCGGAACATCAGCACGATCACCGCCATGATGATCCCGCCCGCTCCCAGCGCGCAGGCGATCGCCGCGATGAATGGCAGCCCCGCGTCGAGCGCGAGCCCGCCGGCCCAGCCGAAGCCGAGGAAGAAGCCCGTGAGCGGCTTCACCGAGAAGATGCCGCCGCCGCTGTCGCCGTCGTGCGCGCCGGCAGCGTCGGCCGAGCCGATGGCGTCCACCGCATCGTCGTGGTCCATGCCGATCATGGAGAGGACCATGAGGACGAGGGAGACGAGGCCGGCGACGAGGCCGATACCGTAGAAGAACTGCTTGGCGAGCGTCAGCTCGTTCCACCAGCCGTTGAGGCGTTCAATGAGTGCGAGGGTGATCATGGGGTGCGCCGGGGACAGCATCGCAGATACCGCGCGCGGCGGGTATTACAATGCTGTTTACCTGTTTAGAGGCGTCGGGCGCGACTCACCGGTGCCCGGCGAGCTGGACCGGGCCGGTGTTCTGCCGGCGCCGCGACACGCGGCGTGGCCGCCGGGTCACTCCTCGCCGTCGAGGTAGTCGAGCGGCGCGGAGCGGAGCACGCGGCGCTCGGGGGAGCGAACCAGCCATTTGCCGCTGTCCGGGTAGTGGCAGGACTCGCCCGGCGGGTTGTCGGCCACGATCAGGAACCGGAGTTCCTCATCCGCGGCGGCGCGGAGCTGGTGCGGCTCGCCCGGGCCGAACAGGAGACAGTCCCCGGGGCCGATCGCGGTGGTCCCCTCGGCATGACGCACGGAGCCGCGCCCGGAGAGCACCTGGTAGTACTCCCACTGGGCGCTGTGCGAGTGGTAGGGACACGCCGCCTTGCCCGGTGGAATCCGGGAAATCGTGACGTCGAACGGGTGGCGTCGGGCGACGTCGGTCGACAGCGGCTCGCGGCCGAGGGCCACGGAAATCTCCTGGTCGTCGGTGGCGAATTTGCCCCCGGGAGAGCTCCAGTTCTCGGGTGTGATGGTGCGGAGGTTCACCTGTTTCATGGCATCGGTGGCGCAGTGGTGGGCGGGCGGCGCACGCTATGGCGCAAATCCGTGGTGTCGAACGGCACCGCGGGGACCGGGCGGCGCACCCCCGGCCGATTTGGGATTGCGGGCGGGAAACCACGGCCCGAAATTCGCCGGACCGCAAACCCTGCCCATGGTGGCGGGCCTCCAACCATGTTTCAGGTCACCTTCTCCGATCAGAGCGTCAAGGAGCTCAACAAGCTCGACAAGCTGGCCCAGCTCGAAGCGATCGAGCCCCTCGGCAGCCTCACTGCGGCCCAGCTGGCCCAACCCCGCGAGCCGCTGGGGCAGTTCACCCGCGAGGGCCGCACCTTCTACCGGCTGCGCTCGGGCGACTTCCGGTTCTATTTCGAGCGCCACGGCGAGGCTCTGCACGTGCAGTGGATCCTGCACCGGAACTCGCTCGAAGATTTTCTCTTCCGCACCAAGCTGCCGGTGAGCGACCAGCAGCTGGTGGAACAGCACTCGAAGTTCTGGAAGTACCTCGAGAGCCTCACCAAATAGGCGGCAACCTCCCGCCATCGCGCCACCGCCGTCATGCCGTCGGACCTCAAATCTCGAGAAAATCCCTACAACGTCACCCAGGCGAGCCGGATCTATTTCCTGCCGAACCTGATGACGGCGGGAAACCTGTTCTGCGGCTTTGTCGCGGTGATCAAGTGCATCCAGGCACGGCTGATCGCCGATGGCGGGCAGTTCGCCGCCGCCCATGTGGACCACCTGCCGCGCGAGTACTACATCCAGGCGGTGTGGTTCATCCTCGCCGCCGTGCTCTTCGACTCGCTTGACGGCCGGCTGGCGCGCATGGGCGGGCGCACCTCGCTGTTCGGCGCGGAGTTCGACTCGCTCGCGGACGTGGTCTCCTTCGGCATCGCCCCGGCGCTGATGGTGTTCTTCCTGATTCTCGCGCCGCAGGAGGGCTACCAGTGGTTCCGCGAGCTCGGCTGGTTCGTGGCGTTCATCTATCTGCTCTGCGCCGCGGTCCGGCTCGCGCGGTTCAACGTGATCACGAACCCGCTGCTCGAGCGCGCGGAGCACGAGTCGAACAAGGACTTCCTCGGCCTTCCCGTGCCCGCCGCGGCCGGCGCCGTGGCCTCGCTCGTGCTGTTCCTGCTCCACCTGGCCGACAACGAACGTTCGCTGCAGAAGACGACCTTCGCGCTGCCGGTGCTGCTCCTGCTGATCTCCTTCCTGATGGTGAGCACGATCCGCTACCCGAGCTTCAAGAAGATCGATTGGCAGACCAAGACACGGCTGTGGACCTTCATCGTCCTGCTGATCGTCGGCGCGCTGTTGTGGAAACTGCAGGAGATCTCGTTCCTCGTGCTGTTCCTGAGTTACATCGGCTTCGGGATCGTGCGCCACATCCGCCGGCATTGGCATGCGCGCCGACACGGAGTTCTCCACAAGTCCGATGTGAGCAACCCTCCAACAAAATCCCCATAACTTTGCCGCGGTGCCGAACCCCCACTTTGCCCACAGCTCCCCGAAAGTTGCTCACACCCGCGCCGCGCCCCGGGTCCCCTCTGAAAAACGCCGGCCCGCGGGCCAAATCCGCGTTGTTCACACCCCATAATAGGAAGAATATTCTGTAGTTCTTTCTTCTCCCCATCCACTCTCGTGTCAGCAAACACCCCCAAACACCCGTCCAGCTTCGCATGAAATTCCGAATCAACCGCGACCACTTCAGCAACGGCCTGGCCCAAGTGCTCAATGTCGTCGGCTCGAAGGCCACGATGCCCATTCTCAGCAACGTGCTCATCGAGGCGGACAAGGACCACATCTCGCTGGCGACGACGAACCTGGATCTCGGCATCCGCTGCAAGATCAAGGCCGAGGTGAAGGAGGCCGGGGCGATCACTCTTCCGGTGAAACGTCTCGCGACCATCGTGCGCGAGTTGCCGAACATCGATGTCGCGGTCGACACCACGCCGAGCCACCAGGCGAAGATCACCTCCGGCGGTTCGGTCTTCAAGATCATGGGCATGGGCAAGGAGGAGTTCCCGCCGATGCCGGAGTTTGCCGACGAGAAGGCTGTCACGCTGGAGCAGGAGGAGCTCTCCACGATGCTCAAGAGCGTCTCCTACGCGCAGTCCTCCGACGAGACGCGCTACATCCTCAACGGCGTCTACTTCAGCTTCCGCGACAGCAAGCTCACGCTGGTCGCCACGGACGGCCGCCGCCTCGCGCTCACCAGCAAGGACCTCACCTCCTCCGAGGGCGCCGGCAACATCATCCTGCCGGCCAAAACGGTGTCGGAACTGGTCCGCATGCTCGACAAGGGCACGAAGGTGCGTCTCGCGGTCTCCGAGAAGCGCTCGGCCTTCGAGATCGGCACCGACAAGGTCGGCGACAACGGTCTCATCGACAACATCTACCTCTTCTCGAAGGTCGTCGACGGCAACTACCCGAACTACAACCAGGTCGTGCCGAAGGAGACGCACCAGCGCATCAAGCTCGAGCGCGAGCTCTTCCTCCAGTGCGTGCACCGCGCCGCCCTCGTCACGAGCGAGAAGTCGAACTCCGTGAAGCTGAAGCTCAGCAGCAATCTGCTCGAGATCACCGCCTCGAGTCCGGATTTTGGCGACGCCCACGAGTCGATGGCGATCGAGTACGCCGGGCCGGAGCTGCAGGTCGCGTTCAATCCGCAGTTCGTGATGGATCCGCTCAAGGCGTTGAACAAGGACCAGGTCTTCTTCGAGCTGAAGGACGAGGTGAGCCCCGGCGTGTTCAAGACGCTTGAGAGCTTCCTCTGCGTGATCATGCCGGTGCGCCTGAGCTGAGCACCGCTCCTCCCTTCCGCCGCCGGTCCGAGCGCCGGCGGCTTTTTTGTCGGTGCGATTTCCCGCTTTCGCTCCGCGAGGGCGTTTGATCCGCTCCCCGTGATGGAAATCGGCCAGATCATCGTCGGCTTCGCCGCGATCTCCCTCCTGTTGCACCTGTTGAACTCGCGGGTGCTGCTGCCCGCGGTGACGATCGCCAACCGGTGGGTGCGCTGGGTCATGTTCGCCTTGGGCGTGGCGTACCTGGCGGAGGCCTTCGGCTGGTCGGAGCGACCATTCTGGGCGATGGCGGTGCTGGCGTTCCTCGGTTGGTTTCTCGTCGAGTCCGTCTACCATTGGCTCGCCATCCGCGCCCTGAGCCTGAGCCCCTTGCCGCTGTTTCCCCGGTTTGTCGTGTACAACAGCGGCGAGGAGTGGCCCACCCAGCGGCGGCTTTTCGCGATCCGGGAGTGGCTGCGCCGCGAGAAGTTCCACCTCGCGCAGTCGCTCAAGGCCGAGATCGCGCCGGGTCTGTTCCTCCGGCTCTCGGTCTATCAGGACGCCTCGAACCAGACACGGTTGCAGGTCGCCTTCATCCCGCAGCCCTCCGGCGCGATTGCCCTCTACTACACGCTCTCGTCCCGCACGGAGAGCGACATCCGCTACGTGACGGACAACCTCCACCTGCCCTTCGGCGGTTTCTACCCGGAGAACTGGCTCGTGGAGCGGCGCCCGTGGACCCGCAGCCTGGCCCGGCTGGTGGCGCGCCACCGCCGCCGCCTCCAGGCGGCCGGTTCCCCGGTCCTCGCCTGGACGACCGAGCCGCTCGAGGACCTCAACCGCCAGCAGAGCCAGCTGGAGAAAGTGAATACTGAGCTCGGCTTTCTGCACCACCACCAGGATCGCGAGGAGTTCGGCAAACTGTCGAAGGAGGGCCGTTACCGCGTCTGGAAGGAAATCTGGATGCTCAACTACCTCGGCCGGACCGTCTCCTACTGAGCTGGGGTGATGACCGGAGGAACGGTCCCCGGGCGCGCCTCAGCCGCGCACCGGGGAAAGCCGTAAAATCGCGGTGCAAGCTCTCCGGTGGCAGAACCACGCTTGCCAGCCCGCGTGAGCGGCGGAAGATGCCGGCTTTGAGGTGACGCATGGGCACTACGATACTACTGGTTGACGACGATGTTGGCGCGCGACGGACCTTGGCCTCGCTGTTGCAGCGCTTCGGTTTCCGCGTCGTCGAGGCCGAGGACGGCCCCGAGGCGCTCATCACCGCGCGCACGCTCGTGCCCGACATCGTGCTGAGCGACTACAACATGCCCGGCATGAACGGGGCGGCGCTGCTCCGCGAGCTGCGCACGAGCCTCCCCGCGCTGGCCACGGTGCCCTTCGTTCTGTTCAGCGGCTACATCGACCACTGGACGGGCGCGGCCGACGACCCCGCGCCGGATGTGGTGCTTTCGAAGCCCGTGACGATCGAGCGGCTGCTGGGCGAAATCAACGCGGTGCTCAAACGGCGCCAAGCAGCCGCAAACGCCCCCGCGACGCCACGTCCGCTTTCCTGACGAGGCCGCCCGCGGCTCGCGATTCGTACACTGAAGCAACTGCGGGCGCCGCCGGCCCTGCCCCCGCGGCGATCCGCAGGGAGCAGCGCCACCGGCCGCCCCGGGCGCGTTTCACACCCCCGCGTACGCGGAGAAGCCGCCGTCGACGGGGATGACCGCGCCGGTCACGAAGCCGCTGGCCCGATCGTCGCACAGCCAACGCAGCGCGCCGACGAGCTCCTCGGGCCGGCCGAAGCGACGCATCGGCGTGTGGTCGACGATCTTCTTGGCGCGCGGCGTCGGTGAACCGTCGGCGTTCCAGAGGAGCGCCTTGTTCTGCTCGGTGGAGAAGAAGCCGGGGGCGATGGCGTTCACGCGCAGGCCGGCCTCGGCGAAGTGCACGGCCATCCAGTTGGTGAGGTTGTTGAGCGCGGCCTTGGCGGCGCAGTAGGCGGGCACCTTGGTCATCGGCCGGTAGGCGCCCATCGAGGAGACGTTGATCACGGTCGCGCCCGGTCGGCCGAGCAGGAGCGGGAGGAAGACCTGCGTGGGCAACAGCGTACCCATGAAGTTGAGATCGAAGACCGCGCGGAAGCCGGACTCGTCGAGGTCGAGGAAGCTGCCCGGGCCGGTGGCGGGGGCGGTCTGGGCGGTGCCGGTCCAGGTCTCGGTGGCCGTGGTGCCGCGCGGGTGGTTGCCGCCGGCGCCGTTGAGGAGGATGTCGCAGCCGCCCCAGAGCGTCTGGACCTGCGCGCGCGCCGCCTCGAGGGAGGCGCGGTCGAGCACGTTGGCGGCGAGGGCGATCGCTTCGCCGCCGGCGGCGCGGATCTCGGCCGCGACGGCTTCACCCTTGGCCGCGGTGCGGTTGAGGACCGCGACCTTCACACCGTCCGCGCCGAGGGCACGGGCCATGGCGCCGCAGAGGATGCCGCCGCCGCCGGTGATGACGGCGACCTTGCCGGCCAGCCGCTGGGTCAGGTCCACCCGGGACGAGGTCATGAATTCTCTCCGATCGATTCTGGGACTGCGATGAACACGTTCTTGGTTTCGGTGAAGGACAGCGGGGCGTCGGGGCCGAGCTCACGGCCGAGTCCGGAC
>JAEZSJ010000356.1 GCA_023443985.1 Verrucomicrobiota bacterium
TGAGTGAGACGACGCGGCAGCGAACGCACGTTCAGAAAGCCGTCCTGGAACTGACCGAGGCCGAAGAGGCGCTCCTCGGCGGGGGAGTCGAACGACTGGGCGACGGACCAGGTGGGCTCGCCCTGCACGGTGGCGCGCTCCAACCGCCGGGTGCCGGCGAGCTCGCGGAGGAACACCCTCCCGGTGGAGTCGGCGAACGCGATTGCGCCCGACGCGCGATCGACGGCGGCGCGCAGGCGCGGCAACTCGAGTGCGAACTCCTGCGCGGACTCGCGCACGACGGCCGTGGGCGCAGGAGCGACTTCCGAAAGGATCAGGCTCGGCGCGGGCGCCTCGGCGTCGGGGGTGAAACGAACCCGGACGGCGTTGTCCAGCAGCGGCTGGAGCGTGAGCCGCCCGCCCTCGAGCGCCAACGCGACCGTGCCGGGGAGCGCATCGGTTGCAGCGGGCGGAGCGGCGAGCGCGAGGGCGCAGATCAGCGTCAATCCGGAGAACGCGGCGAAGGGGCGGAGCATGAAGCAGGGGAAACAGAACCGGGACCGCGGCGAGCGGTCCCGGGAGAAAGCGGACTGAAACCAGAGACAGCGCGATTATTCCGCCGCCTTGGCCTTGAGGAAGCCGTTGTGGTCGAGCCAGTGGGTGAACGGCTCGAACCAATAGTAGGTCGGGTGGCCCGGGTAGCCCATGCCGAAGCCGTGGCCGCCGTCCTGGTAGAGGTGGAGCTCGACCGGTTTGCCGGCGTCGAACCACGCCTTCACCACGCCGAACTCGCCTTTGAAGAGGAAGTCGTCGGCGGCGATGGCGGTGAACAGCGGCGGGGCGTTCTTCGGCACCTCCACGGCTCCCATGCCGCCGTAGATCGGGGCGATGAAGGCCAGCTTCATCTTCTCCGACTTGAGCGTGCAGTGCATCGTGAGGCCGGCACCGGCGGAGAAGCCCATCATTCCAATACGGTCGGTTTCGACGCCCCACTCCTTGGCGTTCTTCACGATCAGCGCATAGGCGGCCTCGGCGTCGGTGAGCTGGTTGGTGAGATCCCAGGCCGGGGGACGGGGCGCCTCGGGCGCGGGCTCGCCGGGTTTCGCGGCCGCGGCCGAGAAGGTGCGGTTCATCGACTCCTTGAGCCCCTCGATGGTCGGGGGCGTCGGGAAGAGCCGGTACTTCAGCACGAAGGCGGCAACGCCGCGCTCATTGAGCGCCTTGGCGATCTTCCAGCCTTCGTTGTTGATCGAGAGCCAGCGGAAACCGCCACCGGGGGCGACGAGGACCGCGGTGCCGTTGGCCTTGGCGGGATCGGGGAGAAACGGCGTGAGCGTCGCCGTGGAGACGTTGCGCACCATCGGCTCGCCCCATTGCTTGAACCAGCTCTCGGTCGCCGGCTGGTCCTTCACCCCGCCGGTGCCGAGCGGGATGGCGTTCGGCTCGGGGATGGCGTCGAGCGGATGGATCGTGCCGTCCTGCGCAGACGCGGCGGCGGCGAGGGTGAAGACGGTGGCCACCGCGGCGACCTTGGTCAGTTGGAGAAACGTAGCGGGCATAGTGCGGATGTGTATCGGGGTGTTCGGTTCGGGTTTCAGGGCGTGGTTACGGACACCAAGGAGGCAGCGTAACCGCCCGCCGGGGAGAGATTGAGGACGAGCGTGCCATCGGCGCGGACGACGGAGCTCGACTCGGCGAGCACCGTGGGCGTGGTGGCGGAGGCGGGCGTGTCCGCGAACGCGCGCAGCGTCCACTCGCCGGCGCCGAGGAAGCCGAGCGGCACGGCGAGCGTGAGCGGGGCGTCGGCGTTCATCGCGGCGAGGTACCAGCGCGAGCCGGAGCGGCGCGCGATGACGACGTGTTGCGCCACCTCGGCGGACAGCACCACGGTTTCATCCCACACCGTCGGCAGCCCGCGGAAGAACTCCACGCCGGGCTGGCCGCGGTAGTTGTCCGGATGATCGCAGAGGCAGAGGAGCGGGCTGAAATAGACAACGGTCTCCGCGAGCTGGCGGGCGCGGGTGCCGACCACCTGCGTGGGGTTCGTGATCTTGAAGTCCGCCGCGGTGCGGTTGAGGAATCCGCCAGGCGTGAAGTCCATCGGGCCGAGCAGGCCGCGGGTGAAGGGCAGCGTGACGGTGTGCAGCGGCGTGCAGGCGTCCGCGAGCCACGGGATCTTGTTGTACTCGTTGCCGAGCACACCCTCCTGCGTGATGTAGTTCGGCCAGGTGCGCGCGAGGCCGGTGGGCTTGTAGGCGCCGTGGAGATTGACCAGCAACCGGTGGCGCGCGGCGGCGGCGAGCACGTCGGCGTACCAGCGTACCGTCTCCTGGCTGTCGCTGTTCATGAAATCGATCTTCACGCCGGCGAAGCCCCACGCGGCGACCTGCGCGAACACCTTTCCGAAGCCCTGTCGGTCGAGGTCGTGCGAATCGATCCAGAGCAGCAGGCGGACGTTGCGCTCGCGGGCGTAGGCGACGAGCCCGGGGATGTCGACGTGGGCGGCCGGTTTGGTGAGGTCGGCCTTCGGGTTGTTCATCGGCTCGTACCAGAACCAGTCGATGAGCTGGTACGAGAAGCCCATCTCGGCGGCGAAATCGATGTATTCTTTGTGTGAACGCGTGTCGCCGCGGGAGTTGAGGCCCTTGAAGTCGGGCTGGGTGGGATTGAGGCCGGTCCACCAGGAGTCCCAGGCGGTGGTGCCGGGCTTGATCCAGGAGGTGTCCGCGAGCTGGGAAGGTGTGGCGAGGTTCGCGATGAACTCGCTGGCCACGAGATCCTTCGCGTCGCGGGCGAGCTGGATCGTGCGCCAAGGACTCACGCGGCGCTCGCGGCCGTGGACGAGGCCGCGGCCGTCCTTTCGCGGCGCGAGCGCGACGCGCGCACCGGGGCGCGGGGCACCCGCGGCATCGGGACCGGCGGCGATGACGAACATGCCCGCCCAGTCGAGCAGATCGGACTCGGCGATGGCGGCGAAGCCGTTGGGCAGCTTCACCAGGAGCGGCAGGACGTGCGGGCGGCCAAGGTGGGTGTCGAGCGTGGTGAGTCGCTTCTCCGGATACTGGTTCTCGGCACACTCCGAAAAGTTGCCCGCCCAACAGGTGAGGTCCGCAGGGAACAGGAACTCGGTCTGCTCCTGGGTGACCGTGTACTCCTCGAGGCCGGGTTGCACGGGGATCTCGTACCGCAGCGCCACACCCTGGTCGTACGCGCGCACGATGAGGTTGAAGCGCGACGGTGCCGCGGAGTTCTCGCGCAGCACCACGGTGAGCTCGCGGTAGTGGTCGCGAACGGTGCGGTGCTGGCCGAAGGCGTTGTCCCACGTGGAGTCCTGCTCGGCGCGAGTGGCGGATTCGATTGCGGCCGCGCGACCAAGCGAAAAACCGCCCGCAAAGTCGAGGCCCAGCCGGGAGTCGACGAGAGCCGGCTGGCCGTCGAAGGCGACGCGGTAGCGCAGGCCGGCGGTGTCGTCGACGGTGACAACGATGCGGCCGTCGGGCGAGGCCACCGATTCCTGCGCTGCCGGCAGCGACAGCGGCGCGAGACTGGCGAGAAGGAGCGCGCCGGCTGCGGAAGCGAGCCGAGCGCTGCGGGGAACAGGAAGGGACATCGCGCGGGTCAGAGCTTGATCTTGGCGGTCTGGCGAAGGTCGGCGGACGAGGCGCCGGCGGCGACGGTCCACTCGCCGGCGGGGATGGTGTAGTCC
>JAEZSJ010000365.1 GCA_023443985.1 Verrucomicrobiota bacterium
GAACCGGAGGTTGTCGGTGAGGAACTGCGCGGGGGTGTTGATCTCGTGGGCGATGCCGGCGGAGATCCGGCCCACGGACTCGAGCTTGTGCGCGAGGTCGAGCTGTTCCTCGAGGGCGAGGCGCTCCGCGGCGGCGCGGCGGGCCTGGGTGATGTCCTCCTTGATGGCGAAGTAGTGGGTGATCCGGCCCTGGGGGTCGCGCACGGCGGCGATGGTGGCGTGCTCCCAGAACGGGGTCCCGTCCTTGCGGCGGTTGCAGAGGTCGCCGGTCCAGAGGCGGCCGGCGGCGATGGTCTCCCAGAGCTCGCGGTAGAAGGAGGCGGGGTGTTCGCCGGACTTGAGGACGCGCGGGGTGCGGCCGCGCACCTCCGGGAGGGTGTACCCGGAGACCCGCTCGAAGGAGGGATTGACGTATTCGATGTGCCCGGACGGATCGGTGAGCACGATCGCCACGGGGCACTGGTGGACGATGAGGGAGAGCTTGCGGAGGTCGTCCTCGGCGAGCTTGCGCGCGGTGATGTCGCGGGTGATGCCGAAGGTGCCGATCACGGCGCCGGCGAGGTCGCGCAGGGGAACCTTGGTGGTGGAGACCCAGTTGGAGCGGCCGTCGGGCCAGGTCTCCTTCTCCTCGAAGTCGATCAGCGGCTCGCCGGTGGCGACGATGCGCTGCTCGTCGGCGAAGGCGGCCTGCGCGTGCTCGGGGGAGAAGATGTCGAAGTCGGTGCGCCCCTCGAGGGCCGCGGGCGAGGGATGGCCCGTACGGCGGGCCATCGAGGCGTTCACGCGCAGGAAGCGGCTGGCGCGGTCCTTGAAGTAGATGTTCTCGGGCAGGTGCTGGAGGAGCGCCTGCAGGAGAATCGGCTCCAAGGGGGCGGAGTGGTCCGGCGTTGGGGTGTCGTCCGGCATGGTCGCGGTGCGGACGTCAGGGCCCGACGGCGAGGGGTTCGGTGTCGAGCAGCTGGCGTTTGAGGTCGGCGGAGGTGAAGGGCTTCGGGAGAAACGCGTCGAAGCCGACGGCGAGGCATTTGTCGCGATCCTCGCGCAGGGCGTTGGCGGTCATCGCGACACAGCGGGGGCGGCGTGCGGCGGGCAGCTGGGCCCGCACCGCGCGGAGCACGTCGTAGCCGTCGCGGTCGGGCATCTGGAGATCGATGAGCAGGAGGTCGAAGGGCTCGGCGAGGGCGAGCTTGAGGCCTTGTTCACCGCCGGTGGCGACGCCCGGGGTGTAGCCGAGCTTGGTGAGCATGCGGCAGGCGACGAGCTGGTTCATCGCGCTGTCGTCGATCACGAGGATGCGGAGGGGGTGCGCCTCGGCGAGGCCCTCGTCGAAGACCGGCACGGTGGGGCGTTCGGCCGGCTCGGCGCGCGCGGAGGGCACGTCGAAGGGGATCTCGCAGGAGAAGGTGCTCCCGGCGCCGGGTTTGCTGGTGGCCCAGATGTCGCCGTTCATGAGGTTGCAGAGCGATTTGCAGATGGCCAGGCCCAGGCCGGTGCCGCCGTAGACGCGGGTGGTGGATGCATCGGCCTGCGAGAACGGCTTGAAGAGGTTGTCGACGACGGCGGGGTTCATGCCGATGCCAGTGTCGGTGATGTCGATACGGAGGAGAACCGGGCCGGTGGCGGTGGAGCGGCCCGCCTCGGCGTGGCGCACGGCGAGGGTGACGCTGCCGTGGTCGGTGAACTTGATGGCGTTGCCGACGAGGTTGAGCAGGACCTGGCGGAGGCGGGTCTGGTCGCCGAGGACGCGCGCGGGCACGAGATCGTCGAGTTCGAGGACGAGCTCGATGTGCTTGCCCTGGGCGAGCGGGCGCAGGAGGCGCACGACCTCCTGCACGAGGTAGTGGAGGTCGAAGGGCTCCTGTTCGAGCACGAGCTTGCCCGCCTCGATCTTCGAGTAGTCGAGGATGTCGGACAGGATGACGAGGAGGTTCTGGCCGCATTCGCGCAGGGTGCGGAGGTCGGCGCGCTGTTCCTCGTCGAGGTTGGAGGATTCGAGAAGCTCGGTGAGCCCGAGAATGCCGTTCATCGGCGTGCGGATCTCGTGGCTCATGTTCGCGAGGAAACGCGACTTGATGAGGGCGGACTCCTGGGCGGCGGTGAGGGCGACCTCGAGCTGGGAGGTGCGGACGGCGACCATGTGCTCGAGCTCGGCGTTCTGGCGCATGATGCGCAGCTGGAGCGCGGCGTTCTCGAGCGCGTAGGCGCCCTGGCCGAGGATGATCGTGAGCAGGCGCATCCCGATGTCGTTCTCGTGGATGCGGCCGTCGCGGACGAGGCCGGCGAACATGCCGAGGCAGCGCGAGCGGGTGGCGATCGAGTGGAGGACGAGGGTGCCGGCCGTCTGCGCGCCGGCGCGGGTGAACAGGGGGCGGTTCTGGCGGAGAGCCCAGGCGAAGGTGCCCTCGTCGATTGCGTGGTCGACGGCGCGCTGGATCTCGGCCCGGTGCTCGGTGGTGTCGCAGTCGGCGAGGAGGAACTCGGCGGTGTCGGGGTCGGCGAGGAAGAACCCGGCGGTGTGGAGCGGGAGCAGCTGGCGGAGGTGGATGCGCAGGCTCTTGAGGATCTGGGAGGATTCGCCGCTGTTGAGGCTGAGGGAGCTGCCGAGGGAGGAGAGGATCTCGAGCAGCTCGATC
>JAEZSJ010000371.1 GCA_023443985.1 Verrucomicrobiota bacterium
GAACCGGAGGGCGAGTTTGGCCAGCCAGTCATTGTCCACGGCCGCGGCAATCGGAGTCGCTTTGCGGCTAACCTGTGCGAGGTAGTGCTGGAAGGCGCCGAGCCAGGGGCCGGCTTCATTAGCGGGCAACGCAGCCAAGGCGTCGGCAAGCTCCGGAGCCGTGGCAATGCGGAGCACACCGACAATGAACTCCTCTTGGGCTCGCCGTACCTGAAAGTCCCAGTGGCTGAGCTCTCCGAGGCCGCGCCAGCAGGCGAGGATGAACGCGCGGCGGGAGTCGAACATCGCTGCGATCCGCTGGGCGCGGTCGGCGGTTTCGATTTGCCCCAATGTGTAGGGCTCGGTCGGAACGAGGTCGCGTGCGGCGGCGGGGAGCGTGGCCAGGAACCGCTCATTGCGGGCGGTTTGCTCAGCGGCCTGCTGCCGGCCGATCGCCTCGCCGCGGACGAAACCGTCGAAACCATGTTGGGCGAACCATTCGCGAAAGCGCTTGGCGGACTCATCCGTCATCACCGCGTCACCGTCCCACGGGCCGTCTTTGCAGCGCAGGTTCTTGCCGTGGTGGAGCGTCATCGCGAAGCGGTAGGAGTCGCCTTTGTAGAAGCAGATCGAGGGCGAGGTGAGGCACAGGCAGTGCATCCCGATGCCGCTGATCTCGACGGTATCGCCGAGGGACGCGGTCAGCTCGGCGCCCTTGAGCTCGAGGATGACGCTGGCCGGGGCGGTTACCTTTTCTCGGCCGAACTCATCGATGAGGGCGATGCGATCAGTCGTTTGGAGCAGGGCGCGGAGTTGCTCGGCTGGATTCGGCGACTCCTCCGCCGCGCGCAGCGAGAGGACCGAGCGCAATGCGGAGAGCAGCAAAAGGCAGAGCGTTCTTGGGGCAGGCATCGGTCGCCATGCTGAAGAGCCGGATGCGAAGGGCAATCCTCCCGGCTGTGAGTACTCGCATGAGAAAATACGTTGGTACTTCGAGCCGAGGTGGGGTCGATGCGAGTTATGCCGCGATGCGGTTATGAACATCTCGCTTGTGAACCTGCCGGTTGGCCAAACCCGATTTGGCGGCGGTGCGTGGGGCCGTCGGGGGCGAGGAGCTGGCGGATGGCTTCGAAGAGGTTGGCGATCGCGGTGTCGTGGCCCTCGATCTGGCGCTCCAGTTCCGCGAACTTGGCGGAGAGTTCGTGGTGGGCGGCGCGGAGTTCCCGGAGCTGAACGAACGAGCGGATGATGGCGAAGGACATCTCGACGGCGCGCTGGCTATGGAGTACGCCGGCAAGCATCGCCACGTCCTGCTCGGTGAAGACGCGGGCGGGTTTGCGCACGCCGCCGCGTCTCTTCGCGGGTGAGATAGAAGGCGAAATCCTCGGGGAAACGGTCGCGATTGCGTGAAACCGCTTTGTTGAGTTCGCGTGTGGCGACTCCGTAGGACCGAGCCAAGTCGGCATCGAGCATGACGCGGCACTGGCGGACCCAGTGGATGCGTTTCTGGATCTCGGGGACGGGGACGAGGGGGGCGTGAGGCATGGCGGGATTGGACGCACATGCGGCGGGGTGGCGGTTCCGCAGTTGAGGCAGAGGCTGCCGTGTTGGCGGAGCGGAGTCGCGTGGAGGGTTCAGCGCAGCCGCTGATGGTGGGGCCCTGCTTGCAGGCGATTTCGGCGCCAGTGACTTGCCGGGCACGGATCGCCTGCAAGCATGCTCCTGCCGACAGAATCAAAAAAGCCCCGCGGCTTGGCGGGCCGCGGGGCGAAGAGAGAAGCTGAGCGACTGTGTTGCCCAGCTTCGGGGAGGAGTCAGAGGGGGTCGGTCGGAGACCGGTCCTACTTGGTCGCCGGGGCGGCGGGGCGCTTCTCGGGGAGGGCGCGGGTGGCGATCTCCTGGATCACGCGGGCGACGAAGTCGTCCTGCTTGATCACGCCTTCGTCGCCCTTGGCGCGGCTGCGCACGGAGACGCTGAGCGCCTCCGCCTCCTTCTGGCCGATGACGAGCGCGTACGGCACCTTCTCGAGTTCGGCGCGGCGGATCTTGGCGCCGAGCTTGTCGTTCGAGGTGTCGAGGGCGACGCGCACCTTGGCGTCCTTGAACTTCCGATAGAGGGCGTCGCAGGCCTCCATGACCTTCTCGGAGATCGGGAGGATGCGGACCTGCTCGGGCGCGAGCCACACGGGGAAGTCGCCGGCGAAGTGCTCGATCAACACGCCGCAGAACCGCTCCATCGAGCCGAAGGGCGCGCGGTGGATCATCACCGGGCGGTGCGGCTTGTTGTCGGGGCCGACGTAGGAGAGGTCGAAGCGGATCGGGAGGTTGTAGTCGACCTGCACGGTGCCGAGCTGCCACTCGCGGCCGATGACGTCCTTGATGACGAAGTCGATCTTCGGGCCGTAGAAGGCGGCCTCGCCGGGCTCCTCGGTGAAGGGCACGCCGAGGGTCTTGGCGGCGGAGCGGCAGGCCTCCTCGGCCTTGGCCCAGTTCTCGGCGGTGCCGGTGTACTTCGTTGAATCCGGATCGCGGAGACCGACGCGCACCCGATAGTCCTTCATGCCGAGGGTGTTCAGCACGATCTTCACGAGCGAGAGGCAGCCGAGCACCTCGCCGGCGACCTGGTCCTCGGTGCAGAAGAGGTGGGCGTCGTCCTGCGTGAAGCCGCGGACGCGCGTCATGCCGTTGAGCTCGCCGGACTGCTCCCAGCGGTAGACGGTGCCGAACTCGGCCAGGCGCACGGGGAGATCGCGGTAGCTGTGGGGCTGCGACGCGAAGATCTTGATGTGGTGCGGGCAGTTCATCGGCTTCAGGAGGAAGCCGGGAAGGAGCTTGTCGTCGGCGAGGACGCGGTCGGGCGTGATCGTCTCCTTGCCGGTGCGTTCGTTGACCTGCGCGGCGAGGGCGCCGGAGACGCCCTCGAGACGGTTCATCAACTCGGCGCAGGAGCAGCCGCAGGAGAGGGCGTGGTCGAGGGCCTCGCGGTCGGCGATGGGCGCAAACTGCGAGTCCTTGTAGTAGGGAAAATGTCCGGACGTCTTGTAGAGCTCGAGCTTGCCGATGTGCGGCGTGAAGACCTGCGAGTAGCCCTGTTTCTGGAGTTCCTCGAGGATGAAGCTCTGCAACTCCTGGCGGAGGATGGACCCGTTGGGCGTCCAGAGGATGAGGCCCTGGCCGACATCCTCGTCGATGTGGAAGAGCTTGAGGTCCTTGCCGAGTTTGCGGTGGTCGCGGGCCTTGGCCTGCTCCATCTGCGTGAGGTAGGCGGCGAGTTCGTCCTTGGACGGGAACGCGGTGCCGTAGATGCGTTGGAGTTGCTTGTTCTTCTCGTCGCCGCGGTGGTACGAGCCGGCGATGGAGAGCAGCTTGAACGCCTTGATCTGCTTCGTGTAGCGGACGTGCGTGCCGGCGCAGAGGTCGACGAACTCGCCGTTCTGGTAGAACGAGATCGCCTCGCCCTCGGGGATGTCGGCGAGGCGGCCGAGCTTGTAGCGGGTCTGGCCGATCTTGTTGATCAGTTCGACGGCCTCGGCGCGGGAGACTTCGCGGCGTTGGAACGATTGGTTCTCCTCGATGACCTCCTTCATCTTGGCCTCGATCGCCGCGAGATCCTCGGCGGTGAGTTTGCGGTCGAGGTCGATATCGTAGTAGAAACCCGTCTCGGTCGGGGGGCCGATGTCGAGCTGCGTCTCGGGGAAGAGGCGCAGGATTGCGGTGGCCAGCACGTGCGAGCACGAGTGCCGGATTTCTTCGAGCGGAGTCATTGCCATGATGGGTGTTGGTTGTGGCCCTGCGTACGATTGCAGCGCCGGAAAGAACAACAGTAGCGGGAGGCACGGAGCGCGGGGCGAGAAGGAAATCGCCGCGCGGCGTCGCTGCGGCCCGAGAACGGCCTGGGCGCGGCGGGATTCAACCCGCGGCGTCGCAGAGCGGATGGCTCTTGGCGCCGGTGTTGAGCAGGTCGGCGAGCGAGCTGTCGGCGAGCGTCGCCTGCACGGCGGCGATCGACTGGTCGAGTTTGCGATGGAGCGGGCAGAGATTCGTGCCGTGGGCGGAGAGTTTCAGCGGACACGTCCGGATGCGCTCGAGCGGGTCGATGGCGTTGACGACCTCGAGAAGCGTGATCTTGGAGGCCGGGCGTTGCAGGGCGAAGCCGCCGTTGATGCCGCGCCGCGACACCACGATGCCGGCGCGGCGCAGGTGCTGGAGGATCTTCGAGAGATAGTCCGGCGGGATGCGCGCGATCTCGGCGATCTGCGGCGTCGTCTTGGCCTCGCGGTCGACATCGGCGAGCAGGACGGCGGCACGCAGGGCGTATTCCACGGTTTGCGAGAAGAGCATGGGAGGCGGCGGTTGTTGAAAGCGGACAATGATATCCGGAAAAGGATTGACCAAGGAAATTCGCGACGGCTTAAAACCGGACCAATTCATCCGCTTTAATCCGTTCCGACCCGTCTCCCCACCATGCGCTACCTTAAACTCTGGCTCGCGTTCGCGATCGTCACGCTCGGCTCCCTCGGAGTCCTCGGCTACTACGGCATCCAAATCTGGCAGCATCAGCCGCCCTTGCCGCGGGAGGTGCGAACCACCTCGAGACGCGTGCTCTTCACCGCCGCCGCGATCCGGGACGGCCAGAACGTCTGGCAATCCATCGGCGGGCAGGAGGTCGGCAGCATCTGGGGCCACGGCGCGTATGTCGCGCCGGACTGGACGGCCGACTACCTGCACCGCGAGTGCCTGTACCTGCTCGAGCTCTGGGCGCGCCGCGATTTCGTCGCCGACTACGCGAGCCTGCCACCGGCGAACCAGGCGGCGTTGCAGGCGAAACTGCGCACGGAGCTCCGCACGAACACCTACGATCCCGTCACCGGCGTGATCACGCTCTCGGAGGACCGGGCGCTGGCGACCGAGGCGATGGGCCGCTACTACGCGGCGATCTTCGGGCGCGCGACGGAGTTCCCCGCTGACCTCGCCCGCATCGCCGACGCCGGCCTCACGCCCCCGGAGCTGCGCAACGCGTACGCGATCGCGACCGACACGCTCAAGACGTCCGAGCGCCAGGCGCAGCTCGCGGCATTCTTTTTCTGGGCCACCTGGGCGTGCGGCACCGAGCGGCCCGCAGAGCTCGCCGGCGCGCGCGGCCCGGCCGTCACCTACACGAACAACTGGCCGAGCGAACCGTTGATCGGAAACCAGCTCACCGGTTCGATGGTGCTCTGGACGATCGTGAGTTTCGTGCTGCTGCTCGCCGGCGTGGGCGGGTTCATCTGGTACCGCGCCTCGCAGCACGAGGAGGCGGCGCCCGATATCCCGAAGACCGACCCTTTCGCGAACCTCGTCATCACTCCGTCGATGCGGGCGACGTTGAAGTACTTCTGGGTCGTCGCGGCGTTGATCGTCGTGCAGGTCGTGCTCGGCGGGATCACGGCGCACTACGGTGTCGAGGGCGAGGGCTTCTACGGCGTGCCGCTCGCGAAATGGCTGCCGTACTCGGTCACGCGCACATGGCACACGCAGCTCGGCATCTTCTGGATCGCCACGGCGTGGCTGGCGACGGGGCTCTTCATCGGCCCGGCGGTCTCCGGGCGCGAACCGCGTTTCCAGCGCGCCGGGGTGAACCTGCTCTTCGGCTGCCTGCTCGTGATCGTCCTGGGCACGCTCTTCGGCACGTGGTACGCCACGCGGCAACGGCTCGGACTCCAGGCCAACTTCTGGTTTGGTCATCAGGGTTATGAATACGTGGACCTCGGCCGGTTCTGGCAGATCTTCCTTTTCGTGGGGCTGTTCCTCTGGCTCGGGCTGGTCGTGCGCTCGATCGCGCCGGCGTTTCGCGAGCCGGGGGCGAACCGCCACCTGCTGGCGCTCTTCCTCGTGGCGTCGGGGGCGATCGGCCTGTTCTACGGCGCCGGTCTGATGTGGGGGCAGCACACCTCCCTGCCGATGGCGGAGTACTGGCGCTGGTGGGTCGTGCACCTCTGGGTCGAGGGCTTCTTCGAGGTGTTCGCGACGGTCGTGATCTCGTTCCTGTTCTGCCGGCTCGGGCTCCTGCGGCTCGCCACGGCGAGCGCCGCGGTGATCGCGTCGTGCACGGTCTTCCTCTTCGGCGGCATCATCGGGACGATGCACCATCTCTACTTCTCGGGCACGCCCACGGCGGTGCTCGCGCTGGGCGCGGTGTTCAGCGCGCTCGAGATCGTGCCGCTCACGCTCGTCGGCTTCGAGGCGGCGGAGAACCTGAAGCTGTCCGGCAGCGCCGGGTGGCTGCGCGCGTACCGCTGGCCGCTGCGGATCTTCGTCGCCGTGGCGTTCTGGAACCTGCTCGGAGCCGGAGTATTCGGTTTCCTGATCAACCCGCCTGCCGCGCTCTACTACATGCAGGGGCTCAACACCACCGCCGTGCACGCGCACACCGCGCTCTTCGGCGTGTACGGCATGCTCGGGATCGGGCTCATGCTCTTCACGTTGCGGCTCGCGCAAGGGGGCCAGGTCTGGAAGGAGTCCTCGCTGCGCTTCGCGTTCTGGACGCTGAACGCCGGCCTGGTCCTCATGGTCGTGCTCTCGCTTCTGCCGATCGGCGTGCTGCAGACGCTGGCGAGCGTCGACATGGGCATGTGGTACGCGCGCTCGGCGGAGTTTCTCGGTACTGAAACGATGGGCACGCTGCGCTGGCTGCGGACGGTCGGCGACGTTGTCTTCGCCGCGGGCATTCTCGCGCTGGTGTGGTTCGTCTACGGCCTGTGGGGCGGTTGGACGCGCCGTCGCGACGGGGAGTGATCGGCGATGGAGGAAGCGCGGTCGCAGTTCTGCGCTCGGGCGCGGCGACCGCTCGCCCGAGGCAGGGACGGCGCGCCGAGCCGTCCGCCCGCGCGGCGGGACCAGCGGTCCGCCGCGCCTGTTGGCGCTCAGAGCACTGTCTGCACCAGGCTCACGGTTCCGATCGTGAGCGCGGCGAGCGCCTCGCCGGCGATCAGGCCGCCGCCGATGAGCGAGGTGGTGTTCATGTCGGTCGGCACGTCGGCGTCTGTCGCGGCGGGCCTGGCGGCGCGTTTTTCCACGATCTCCCACACGGTGCCGGCAATGCCGCCGGCGACCCACCAGTAGGTCGTCTGCAGCGGCACGAAGCCGCCGAAGCTCGACGCGTACGGGCTCGGCAGGATCACGGCATCGAGGAGGAATCCGGTCGCGTGGCCGGTCCGCGAGCCCTCGATGAAGCGCCGGTATCCGGCGGATCGTTTCAGGAGTTTGCGGAGCACCTCCGTCACGAGGCCGATCGCGATGCCGATCTTGAGCATCGTCATCACGTGCGGCTGGTTGCTCGTGATGCCGCGCAGGGCGCCGACGAACTTGTACGTCATCGCGCTGTTCCAGCGACCGGAGCCCTCGCCCCCGGCGAGGTCGAACTGGTCCACGCGGAGCACGGGGTAGGCATTCATGAAGAGCTTCGCGAGCACGACGCAGAGCACCGCGCCCATCGCGATCCCGATCACCTGGTAACGAAACTGCACCACGCGGTTCGTGCCCAGGCGCCAGCCGGTCGAGCGGTCCTGCTGCATGTCGCCGCCGGTGCTGCACGCGATCAGCAGGATCGAGGCGCACATCAGGCCCACGCCGGGATCCTTCAGCCCAAACGCCGCGAGGATGAAGATCGTGAGCACGAACGCGCTCGAGATCGGGTTGCTGTCGGAGATGCCCACCGAGATGCCGTTCACCAGCACGAAGAGAAACGTGAGCCCCACCGCCAGCGCGACGAAGCCGATCGGTTGGCCGAGCACATGGCTGCCGATCACGACGACCGCGACCGCCCAGAACACCACCCAGAGCACGAGGCGCGTCAGGTTCACGCGTTTCCAGTCCTCGGCTGCCGCGGCGGGCGCGGCGTGGCGCGTGCGCAGGGTCGCGGCGGCCTGGTGGAGGATCAGGCTGATGTCGACGATCGCCGCGCCGAGGATCGTGCCGAGCGCGGCGATGAAGCCCACCTTGCGGAACGGTGCGCCTGGCTCCAGCCAACCGATACCGACGAGGTGCGGTTTCAACAACTCGCCCGCCACCGCCACCACCAGTGCCGGGATCGCGATC
>JAEZSJ010000383.1 GCA_023443985.1 Verrucomicrobiota bacterium
GGGGGCGGCGTCTGGCTTGAGCCGACCCCGTCCCCCCCGCCGGGGGCGCCGCGCGGCGCCCCGGGGTTGTTCGGCCAGAACGTGCCGCTGCGGGCGGAGGAGGGCGTCGCCCGGCCGCGGATCGCGGTCGGTGGCTGTGCCAGCGAGACGTGGCGCGAGGGCGGGCGCGCGCTCGAGCGGGTGCGGCAATTGCTGCGCGAGTGGCCGGAGGCGGAGCAGGTGGCCGCGGTGGAGGCGGAACGTTTCGAGCCGGATCCGTCCGGGGTGTTGCGTTTCAGTTGTGTGCTCGTGCTCGAATCGGAGGCCGCCCTGTGAAGATCCCCGCGTTGCCCGTCCGAGTGCGTGCGCATCCGGTCTTCTTCGGGGCGGTCGCACTCCTGGTGGCCGCCGCGATCGCCGGCGCGTGGGAATTGGCCGGCGGGATCCGCCGGTGGCGCAGCGCGGCGGCGGAGGTGGCGCGCCTCCGGATCGAACTGCTCACGCCGCAGGCGCGGCCGGAGTTGATCCATGCAGAGGATACATCGCTCCGTCATGCGCTGGAGCGGCTCTCCGCCGCCCGCGCGGCCTGGCCGGGGGTGGAAACACCGCCAATCGAGGTGGACCGGCTGGCGGTCTACGCGGAGTTGGTGGGGTTCGCGGAGCAGTGGCGCGCGGCGGCGCGGGCGGAGGGCGTGACACTGGCGCCGGGTGAATGGTTCGGTTTCGCGCGACACGCGCAGGAAGCTCCGACCCGCGCGGAGGCGGCGGAGTTGCTCGCGCAGAAACGGGTGCTGGCCCGAGTGCTCGCGGCGCTGTGGGCGGCTGGACCCGAGCGGTTGATCGGGGTCTGGCGGGAGGCTCCGGGCAGCGAGGGACAGGGGCGCGGCGGCCCGGAGTGGTGCCGGGTCGAGCCGGCCCGATCGGTGGCTGTGTCGGAACTGGTGTCGGCGCGCGCGGTGCGGGTCGCGTTCGTGGCGGACACTGGTGGCCTGCGGCGGTTTCTGAATCAGCTGGCCAACGAGGCCGGCCTGATTGTGCGCGAGGTGGCGGTGGCTCCGGCGGAGGAGCGCCCGGGCGACGGTGGACGCGCCGCGGGTCCCGGGTGTCGCGAGATGACGGTGACGCTCGAATCGGTGACAGTCGTGAACGGCGGCGCCGGATCGGCCGACACGCTCCCGTCGGAGCGGACCAGCCCGTGGCGTGCGCCGGACGGCGCGCCGGGCACGGTCGTGGCTGAGTTGTTTGCCCCGCCGGCGGCGGAGCGGGCCGGCGCGACGCCCCGGACGGGCGTGGCGACCGCGGTCGAGCTGCGGGCGGTGCGAGCGACTTCGTACCGTTGGCGATTGGTGGGTGGGGTCGGACGCGCGGCGACCGTTGCGGCGGTGCTGGAGGGCGTGGGCACGCGCAGCAGCGTGGTCTTGGCGGCCGGAGAACGGGAGCCAAAGAGCGGCGTGACGTTGGTCTCCCTGGAGCCGCTCCGGGACCGGCACGGTGGGAAACTGTGGCGGGCGATCCTGGATGATCCGGAGGAGGCCGAGCCCGTCGTGCTCACCACTGGCGGCGGGGGCGAGGCGACGCGGCTGACGGCGGTGCTGGACGTGCGAGGCCGCGGCGAGCCGCTCGAGGTGGCGGAGGGTGCCCGGGTGCGGGTCGGCGGCGAGGAGCTCACGGTGGCCGCGATACGCGCGAGCCCGCCGGAGGTGGAACTCGCGGGGCGGTCGGTGCTGCGCCTCCGCGCAGCCGCGGGGCCGTGAGGAACTTTATGCAAACCAGACAACAAAGGCGGTGGGCGGGTGCAGTCGCGTTCGCCGTGGCGATGTTCGCCTATGCGCCGGCCGTCGGGGCCGACGCCCCGGAGGCGCTGCTCCGACGCGCGCGGCTGTTGGCGGCGGCCGGGGACGACGAGCCTGCCGCCGCCGCCTACCGTGAAGTGCTCGTGCAGGATCCTGGCAACTCCGAGGCGACCACGTTTCTGGCCCGGGTGGATCGCCACGGGAAGGGCGAGCGCTGGCAGACGCGAGAGCGCCTGCTGCGCGAAGTGGCGGGCGCCTGGGCGCAGGCCCCGGTGGTGGCCTCCGCCACCGCCGAGGGCGCCGTGTGCCCGTCCCCGTGCGAGGACATGGAGCGGAAGCTCGACGCGGTCGTGTTGCCGGAGGTGAGTTTCGCCGGCGCGAGCTTGTCGAGCGCGCTGGCCGCGATCGGCACACTGGTGGCCGAGCAGCAGGCCGCGACCGGGGGCGGCGGCGTGAATCTCGTCCTGCTCGACCCCGCCAACGCCAATCCCGCCGTCCAGCTCGAGGTGCGCGGGCTGTCGTTGCGCCGTGTCCTGGATTTCGTGACGGCGTCGGTCGGCTACACCTACGAGGTGCAGCCGGATGCGGTGGTCGTCCGGCCCGGGAACGGACGCGGCCTCCTGGAGACCGCGGTGCTGCCGCTCTCCGGCGCGATCGTGGCGCGCATGGTCGCGGCGGGCTCATCCCAGTCGGGCGGCGAGTCGGCGGCGTTGCGGGCGTTCCTGCAACAGGCCGGCGTGCGGTTCGACGGCGTGGAGGGGGCCTCGCTCGTGTTCGACGGCTCGGCGATCCTGGTCGTGCAGACCCCGCAGAACCTCGTCCGCATCCGCACGATCCTTGCCCGCTATGCCGCCGTTCGGCAGGTGGAGATCGAGGCGAGGTTTCTCGAGGTCGAGGACGGCGCGCTGGAGGAGCTCGGCGTGAACTGGGCGGTGTCGCGGCGGAAGGATCCGGCCACGGGCCTGCCCCGGGAGCGTTATCTCACCGGCAACCGCAGTGTCGCGGACGCGTTCGGCGGGAGCGCAAACGGCGCAGCGATCCAGATCGACGGCAGCTCCGTGGCGAACGTGGCGGCGGCGGTCCTGCCCGGCGAGGTCCCGCTCGGCGGCGGGGCCGACCCGCTCGCGCAAATCAGCGGGTTCATCGGCGAGTTCGATGTGAGCGCGACCGTGCGGGCGCTCGCGCAAAAGAAGGGCAGCGATCTGCTCAGCGCGCCGAAGGTGACCGTGTTGTCGGGGCACGCGGCGAGCATCACCGTGGCGCGGCAACTGCGTTATCCCCGCCAATACGGGCAGATCCAGAGCCAGGTCGGGCAGACCGGCGGCGAGAGCTCGGGCTCCGCGGGCGTGACGATCACCGCGGGCACGCCGCAGGACTTCACGACGGAGAACGTGGGCGTCGACCTGCAGGTCACGCCGGTGGTCGAGGAGGACGCGCGCAGCATCACCCTCGACCTGCACCCGGTCGTGACGGAGTTCGAGGGGTTCGTGGAGTACGGCGGGCCCAGCCTCGCGGTGTCGGGCGGCAAGACGGTGACGATCCCCTCGGGCTTCTATCAGCCGATCTTCTCCAAGCGCTCGGTGAGCACGCGGGTGACGCTCTGGGACGGCGCGACGCTCGTGATGGGCGGACTCACGCGCGAGGAGACGCGGAAGGTTTCCGACAAGGTGCCGTTGCTCGGCGACCTGCCCGCGGTCGGACGGTTGTTCCGATCGACCGGCGAGGGCGCGACGAAACGCAATCTGTTGATCTTCGTGACTGCGAGCCTGGTCAGCCCCGGCGGCGGGTTGCGGACGAACCGGGCGCCGTCCCCGCCTGCTGCTGCTGCAGGCGCCGGCGACGAACGTGGTGGCGTGTCGGCACCGGCAGCCAGACCGTGACGGTGAGTCTGGACCTCCGGCGAGACTCCGCCGCCCGGTCGGGGCCGAAAGCCGGACTTCTCTTTTTCGCCGCGGGCCGCAGAGTCGGGCCCATGGCTAAATGGCTGCTCGTCGACGGCTACAATCTCGCGTATCGCGCCTTCCACGCGATCCCGGAGCTCACCCGCGCGGACGGGTTTCCGACCAACGCGCTGCACGGCTGGGTGAAGACGTTGTGGCGGCTGATGGACCAGGAGCGCCCGGAGGCCTGCGTGGTCTTCTTCGACCTCGGCGGCGCGCAGGAACGGTTGGCGTTGCATCCAGAATACAAAGCCAACCGCGCGGAGATGCCGGAGCCGCTGCGCCGGCAGATCGAGCCGTTGAAGGAGCTTACGCGGGCGCTGGGGTTTGTCGGCCACGAGCAGAACGGCGTGGAGAGCGACGACCTGCTGGCGGCCCAGGCCGTGGCGCTCGCGACGGAGGGGCACGACGTGCTCGTCGTGAGCTCGGACAAGGATTTCGCACAGATCGTGGGCGAACGGATCCGGATCCTGAACCCGCCCCCGCCCGGAAACCCGAAGGCCGGCTGGCGCACGATGGACGCGGCCGGCGTGCGGGAGAAGTTCGGCGTGCCGCCGGCGCAGATCGCCGACTACCTGGCGCTCGTCGGCGACACCGCGGACAACATCCCGGGAGTCGACGGGGTCGGGCCGAAGACCGCGGCGAAGTGGCTGGCGGAGTTCGGTTCCCTCGAGGCGGTGATCGCCCACGCCGCGGAGTTGAAGCCGGAGCGTTTCCGCGCGGCGGTCGCGGCGGGTGTCGAGCACTTGCGGCGCAATCTGCGGCTCACGACGTTGAACACCGCGTTGCCGCGTCCGGTGGCGGCGCCCGGCGTGGTGCGGCCGGCGGAGGTGGTGCGGATGCTCGAGGAGTTCGAGATGAGGACGGCGGCGGAGGAGGCGCGGCGGCGGTACGAACAGCCGGAGTTGTTCTAGCCGGCCGGCGTGCGGCCCGGGTGCGGCGGAACTGGTGGAAAGAAAAAGGCCGGAGCACGAGGCTCCGGCCTTTGGGCGGATTGGCGTTGTGGACGGAAAATCAGTGGGTGGCGAAGATCAGCGCCTGGCGGAAGAGTTCCGGCGAGGGGATGCGCGGCCAAGGTTCGAGACGTTGGCCGAAGGCGTCGACGCACGGGCCGCGGGTCGGGAACGTGGGATCGATCGCGCACACGGCCTGCCAGACGGTGTTGATGTGGCCGTAGGGCATGATCGTGAGATTGTAGACA